>JANNEI010000746.1:0-10018 GCA_031378565.1 Burkholderiales bacterium | reverse complement strand
GCGTTCGGGTTGGCACCGGAGTTGTCCTGAAAATAGCGGTCGGCGCTGCCCTGCTGCATGGCACCGATGGAGCCCATGCCGCGGTAGCTCTTGTAGCTGCGGCCCTGGAACAGCACGATCTCGCCCGGCGCTTCTTCGGTGCCCGCAAACATGCCGCCCATCATCACCGTGCTGGCGCCGGCGGCGATCGCTTTGGCGATGTCCCCCGAGTAGCGAATGCCGCCGTCGGCGATCAACGGGATGCCGCTGCCCTTCAGCGCGGTGGCCACGTTGTCGATGGCGGTGATCTGCGGCACGCCCACGCCTGCCACGATGCGCGTGGTGCAGATGGAGCCGGGGCCGATGCCGACCTTCACGCCGTCGACGCCGGCCTCGGCCAGCGCCAGCGCCGCTGCACCGGTGGCGATGTTGCCGCCGATCACGTCGACGCCGGGGAAGTTTTTCTTGACCCAGCGCACCCGCTCGATGACGCCCTGGCTGTGCCCGTGCGCGGTGTCCACCACCAGCGCATCGACGCCGGCCCGCACCAGCAGTTCGATGCGCTCGTCCTCGCCCACACCCACCGCCGCGCCGACGCGCAGCTTGCCGTGCGAGTCGCGCGCGGCATTCGGGAAACTGGTCTGCTTGGTGATGTCTTTCACGGTCATCAAGCCGCGCAATTCGAAGTCGCGGTTGACCACCAGCACGCGCTCCAGCTTGTGGCGGTGCATCAGCGTCTTGGCCTGCTCCAGCGTGGTGTCTTCACCGACGGTGATGAGGCGTTCGCGCGGCGTCATGATGTCGCGCACCGGCACGTCCAGGCGGGTCTCGAAACGCAGGTCGCGGTTGGTGACGATGCCCACCACGGTCGGCCCCTCCAGCACCGGAAAGCCCGACACGCCGTGCAAGCGCGACAACTCCACCACCTCGCGCACCGGCATGTCGGGCGTGACGGTGATCGGGTCGCGCAACACGCCCGATTCGTAGCGTTTCACGCGGGCCACTTCGGCGGCCTGCTGGCGGGGTGTGAGGTTCTTGTGGACGATGCCCATGCCACCCTCCTGCGCGATGGCGATGGCCAGGCGCGCCTCGGTCACCGTGTCCATCGCGGCAGACACCAGCGGCAGGTTGAGGCGGATGTTTCGGGAGAGCTGGGTCGCGAGCGTGGTGTCGCGGGGCAAGACTTGAGAAAAGGCCGGTACCAACAACACGTCGTCGAAGGTCAGCGCTTTGCCGAGGAGGCGCATGAGAAAAGCTCCAGACGCAAAAGCGAATTATACGGAGGGGTTCACGGATCGGCCGCTTGCAACCGATCGCGCACGCCGCCGCGCCAGCGGTGCGCCATTACACTGCCGCATCGAAAGTGTTCTGGTGCTGCACATGGCGCGTTTGACCCTGCTTGTGATCTCTGCCTTGACGGCTGCGCTGCTCAGCGCACCCGCCAGCGCACAGTGGAAATGGCGCGACAAGGCCGGCGTGGTGCAGTACAGCGACCTGCCGCCGCCGCCCGGCACGGCCGAGAAGGACGTGATGCAACGACCGGGCACTGGCCAACGCAAAGCGCCTGCCGCGGCGTTGCCTGCATCCGGTGCATCGGCGCCCGCCGCCGCAGCGCCCAAGGGCGTTGAGCCGGAACTCGAAGCCAAGCGCCGCAAGGTAGAACAGGAAGCGGCCGCCAAGACCAAGGCCGAGGAAGACAAATCCGCGGCAACGCGCGCGGACAACTGCACCCGCGCCAAAACCTACGCTCGCACGCTGGATCAGGGAACGCGCATCTCGCGCACCGATGCCAAGGGCGAGCGAGAGTTTCTGGACGACAAGGCACGGGCCGAGGAAGTCAAGCGCATCAACGCCGTCATCGCGTCCGATTGCAAATAGCCGCATCGGGAGACCGGCAGACCGGCAGACCGAGAACGCCCTCAACGCTTGCTGGCGGCCAGTTTCTCGCGGTGACCACGGTAACGCTGACGCCGGGCTTCCTTCGGGTCGACCTGAAGCGGCCGGTACACCTCCACCCGGTCAGCGTCGCGCAGCGGCTCGTCGAGACCGCGCAGCTTGCCCCACACCCCCACCTTGTGCAGTGTCAAGTCGATGCCCGGGTGTCGTTCGAGCATGCCGCTTTGAGTCAGCGCCATGCGCACGGTCGCGCCGGCGCACACGCGGATGTCGACCCGATCGAGTTGCCCTGCGGCCGCGCTATAGACCACGCTAACCGCCAGGTCAGCGCGATCCATACACCTGCTCGGCCCGCTTCACGAACGAATCGACGAAGGTGTTCGCCACGCGGTCGAACACCGGGCTGACGAGCACCTCGAGCGCGGTGCTGGCAAACGCATAGCGAAGGTCGAAGTCGATCTTGCAGGCCTTGCCATCGACGCCCAGCGGCATGAAGCGCCAGGTTCCGTCGAGCAGCGAGAACGGGCCGTCCACCAGCCCGACCACCACCGCCGCATCGGCGACATGTTCGTTGCGGGTGGTGAAGGTGTGGCGCACGCCCATGTAGGCCAGGTGCAGCCGGGCGGTGACGCCGTCCGTGCGGGACTCCAGCAGTTCGGCCTTTTCGCACCAGGGCAGGAACTTCGGGTAATCGGCAACCGCGGTCACCAGTTGGTACATCTCGCGCGGCGAGTACCACAGCAGAACGGACTTCTTGACGTGCTTCATACAATGCACGAATTGTATTGATCGCCCCTCGGGGCACCGACCGCACGCCATGTCCATTGCCGAAAACCGCCGCGCCCGATTCGACTATCACATCGAAGAACGTTTCGAGGCAGGCATGGTGTTGCAGGGCTGGGAGATCAAGGCCGTGCGCGCCGGTCAGGTGCAACTGACCGACGGCTACGTGGTGATTCGCGACGGCGAACTGTTCCTGATCGGCTGTCACATCAACGCGCTGCGCAGCGCCTCGACCCATGTCAGCCCCGAAGCCGACCGCACCAAGAAGCTGCTGATGCACAAGGAGGAAATCAAGCGGCTGGTGGGCAAGGTGGAGCAAAAAGGTTTCACCCTGGTCCCACTCGACCTGCACTACAAGGGCGGCCGCGTGAAGGCCGAGATCGGCCTGGCCAAAGGCAAGGCCGAGCACGACAAGCGCAACACCGAAAAGAAGAAGGATTGGGAGCGCGAGAAGGGAAGACTGATGAGACACAAGGTCTCATCCAAGGCGTAGCGACTTGGCAGGTCGGGCGCAGTCGGGTGTAATTGAATCGCGGCGACACCCGCACCCACTTGCAAGGACAGTCCCATGGATCAGACTTCGGTTCTGGAACGCGCACCCCAAAGCACGAAGACGCTGCGCGAGATTGCCGACCTGCCCGGCCCGCGCGGCCTGCCGCTGCTGGGCAACCTGACGCAGGTCGACCGCACGCGGATTCATTTCAGCGTCGAGCAGTGGAGCCACAAATTCGGTCCCTTCTTTCGCATGAAGCTGGGCCGCCGGCAGTTCCTGGTGGTGGCTGACCACGAGGCAATCGGCACCCTGCTGCGCGACCGCCCGGACGGCTACCGTCGCACCACGAGGCTGAGCGAAATCTGGAACGAGATGGGCATGCCCAGCGGCGTCTTCGGTGCCGAGGGCGACAGCTGGCAGCGCCAGCGGCGGATGGTGATGGCGGGCTTCGACCCGAAGCACGTGAAGGACTACTTCCCGTCGCTGCTCAAGGTCACCCAGCGCCTGCGCGGCCGCTGGCAGAAGGCGGCGCGTGCGGGGCAGCCGATCGATCTGCAGGCCGACCTGATGCGCTACACGGTGGACGCGATTGCCGGCCTGGCCTTCGGTGCCGAGGTGAACACCCTGGAGTCGGACGAAGAGGTGATCCAACGCCACCTCGACAAGATCTTCCCGGCGATCTTCCGGCGCATTCTTTCGCCATTTCCGATCTGGCGCTACATCAAGCTGCCGGCCGAACGCGAACTCGAGCGCAGCGCCGTGGCGGTGAACGCCGCCATCGAAGGATTTGTCGCCCAGGCGCGCGAACGCATGCGCGCCGACCCGTCCCTGCACACCCAGCCGCGCAACCTGCTCGAAGCGATGATCGCCGCCGCCGATCGTGGTGATGCGGACGGCACATCCGGCAAAGGCCCGGCCTTGACTGATCGAGACGTGGCGGGCAACGTGCTCACGATGCTGCTGGCCGGTGAGGACACCACCGCCAACACGCTGGCCTGGATGATCGACCTGCTGCAGCGCAACCCGCAAGTGCTGCGCAAGGCGCAAGACGAGGTGCGCCGCGTGGCGGGCGACAGCACGACTTTCACGCCCGAACAGATGTCGCAGCTCGACTACATCGAGGCGTGTGCGCACGAGACGATGCGGCTGAAGCCGGTGGCACCGTTCTTTGCGGTGCAGGCGCTGCGCGACAGCGTGATCGCGGACATTCGCGTTCCCGAAGGCACGCTCGTGTGGTGCGCGCTGCGCCACGACAGCCTGGAAGAACGCCACTTCGCCGACCCACTCAAGTTCGACCCGCAACGCTGGCTCGGCGAACCCGGTCACCCGTCGCAGGCGGCCAGCTCGGCCAAGCGCATCTCGATGCCCTTCGGTGCCGGCCCGCGCGTGTGCCCGGGCCGCTACCTCGCGCTGCTCGAAATCAAGATGGCGATCGCAATGCTGCTGGCCCACTTCGACATCGAGTCGGTGAACACGCCCGACGGCGGCGAGCCACGCGAGTTCCTTGCTTTCACGATGGCTCCGGTTGGTTTGAAGATGAGGCTTCGCGAGCGTGGCTGAAATGCCGGCTCAAGAGCGCGACAACCCAAGCGCCGACAGCCCGTTCAACAAATCGGCCACCAAGTCTTCCAACGCTTCGAGCCCGACCGAAAAGCGCACCAGCGTGCCGCGCCATTCAGGGTCATTGCGCATCTCGGCGATGTCGTAAGGCACCGCCAGGCTGACCGGGCCGGCCCACGAATAGCCGATTCGGAACAGCCGCAAGGCATCGACGAACGCATCGACCTGTGCCGCGCTGTAGCGCGCATCGAAGACCACCGCAAACAGCCCTGCCGCCGCGCTGCACGTGGCCAGCCAGTGTGCGTGACCAGGTGACGTGGCCAGCGCCGGGTGCAGCACCTGGCTGATCTCGGGCCGCCCGGCCCACCACTGCGCCAGCGCCCGCGCCGCGCGGTCTTGCGCCTCGTAACGCAGCGCCAGGCTGGGCAGGTTGCGCAGCACGAATTCGGCGTCGTTCGCACCCACGCCCCAGCCCATGCGCATGTGGGTGAACTTCAGGCGCAGGTGCAGGGCTTCATCCCGGGTGGTGACCGAGCCCATCAACACGTCGCCACCGCCCGACGGGAACTTGGTCAGAGCCTGCATGCAGATGTCGACCCCGAGCGGCGCGTCGCTGCCCGGTGTCAGGTCGAACCCGTTGAAGGCGATGCCGGCACCCCAGGTGTTGTCCAGCGCAGTGGTCACGCCGCGCCGCTGCGCGACCCTCACCAGTTCAGGCAGATCCGGAAACTCCATCGTGATGGAGCCCGGCGCTTCCAGCCAGACCAGCCTGGTGGCGGGGCCGATGGCCTCGTGCAGCGACTGCGGATTCATCGCGTCGTAGAAGCGGTGCGTGATGCCCCAGCCCGCCAGTTCCTGGCGCGCCAGTTCCTTGCCGGGGCCGTAAGCGTTGCCCGGAATCAGCACCTCGTCGCCCGTCCTCAGCAGCGCCATGTCGACCAGCGCAATCGCCGCCAGCCCACTCGGCAGCAACAGGGTTTGCAAGCCGCCTTCCAGCGTCGCAATGCGCTCTTCGAGCGTGAAGGTGGTGGGAGTGCCGTGCAGCCCGTAGGTGTAGCCGGTCTTCTCTTTCCA
Organism: Burkholderiales bacterium; assembly: GCA_031378565.1. Taxonomy (GTDB): domain Bacteria; phylum Pseudomonadota; class Gammaproteobacteria; order Burkholderiales; family Burkholderiaceae_C; genus JANYJJ01. The sequence goes on along the minus strand of JANNEI010000746.1, from coordinate 4,233 downwards.
GTTGCGCGCGCGCAGTGCAGTGGTGTTCGGGAAGATCACCGTCGATGCCTTGTGCACCGCCGGCGAAACGGCAGCAAAGCCAGCTGGCGCCTGGTAGCTGTGATGAATCAGGGCGGTGCTGATGTGCGGCTTCATGGCGGATCAGATCGGTTGCGCAACCAGGTCGTGGCCCTGCGTGCCGACGATGCGGGCGCGCGTGAACTCGCCCACCTTCAGTGTCTTCGAGGCTTTCTCGGGCGGCAGCAGCCTGACCACGCCGTCGATCTCGGGCGCGTCGGCATAGCTGCGTCCGACACCGCCCTTGCGGCCCATCGCCGATGCAGAATCGACCAGCACCTGCATCGTCGCGCCGACACGTCGCTGCAACTTGGCGGCCGACACCGCCTCGGCGACTTGCATGAAGCGCGCGCGGCGCTCCTCGCGCACTTCGATCGGCAGCATGCCGGGCAAGTCGTTCGCGGTGGCACCGCTGACCGCCGAATAAGCGAAGCAGCCGGCGCGGTCGATCTCGGCCTCGCGCATGAAGGCGAGCAGGTGCTCGAACTCGGCTTCGGTTTCGCCGGGAAAGCCGGCGATGAAGGTGCTGCGGATGACGATCTCGGGGCAGGCCTCGCGCCAGCGTTGCAGCCGCTCCAGGTTCTTCTCGCCATTGGCCGGGCGCTTCATGCGCTTGAGCACGTCGGGATGCGAATGCTGGAACGGCACGTCGAGGTACGGCAGCACGGCACCACTGGCCATCAGCGGCAGGATCTGGTCGACATGCGGGTACGGGTACACGTAGTGCAGCCGCACCCAGGCAGCGTGCTGCGCGGCAAGCTCGGCCAACGTCTGACAAAGCTCGGTCATGTGGGTCTTCACCGGGCGGCCGTCCCAGAAGCCGGTGCGGAACTTCACGTCGACACCGTAGGCGCTGGTGTCCTGGCTGATCACCAGCAACTCCTTCACGCCCGACTCGAACAGCCGCCTCGCCTCGCCCAGCACATCGCCGACCGGACGCGACACCAGATCGCCGCGCATGCTGGGGATGATGCAGAACGAGCAGCGGTGGTTGCAGCCCTCGCTGATCTTCAAGTAGGCGTAATGGCGCGGGGTGAGCTTGATTCCCTGCGCAGGAACCAGGTCGATGAACGGGTCGTGCGGCTTCGGGCTGTGCCGATGCACCGCGTCCATCACCTCCTGCGTGGCGTGCGGGCCGGTGACCGCCAGCACGCTGGGGTGTATCTGGCGCACCAGGTTTTCGCCACCCTCACCCGCCTTGGCACCCAGGCAGCCGGTGACGATCACCTTGCCGTTCTCGGCCAGCGCCTCGCCGATGGTGTCCAGGCTTTCCTTCACCGCGTCGTCGATGAAGCCGCAGGTGTTGACGATCACCAGGTCGGCCCCGGCAAAGGTTTTGGAAGTCTCGTAGCCCTCGGCGCGCAGTTGCGTGAGGATCAGTTCCGAATCGGTCAGCGCCTTCGGACAGCCGAGCGAGACGAAGCCGATGCGCGGGGCCGCAGCGGGGGTGTTGGAAGGAGCGGGAGGGGCGAGCGTTTCTTGCGTCATGCACCGATTTTCGCCGATGCGGCTCCGTTCATCGAAGCGGGCGCTTCAGGCGGTGCAAAGACCTGCTGGTTCTGGCTTCCTGGAGGCACCGTTTCGAAAGTGAACGCTGGCGATGACAAGGCAACAGAAGTGTTTAGTATCGACATCGTGAACTCAAAGCAAATGAAAAGATGGCTTGAGCAACAGGGTGCCACTTTTCTGCCCGGCAAGGGTTCGCATCTGAAGGTCTTTCTGAACGACCGCCAGTCCACCCTGCCCATGCACGGCACGGCCGAACTGGGCAAGGGTCTGGAGGCCGCGATCAAGCGTCAACTTGGATTGAAGTGAGGACGAAGCCATGCTCGACTACCCCGTGACCCTGACCCCTGACGGCGCTGCCGTGCTGGTGACGTTCACCGATGTGCCAGAGGCAATCACTTTCGGTGCCGATGCAGACGAGGCGCTTCTACAGGCCGTGGATGCACTGGAAACTGCGCTGTCGCTCTATGTGGATACGCGCAGGCCCCTGCCTATGCCCAGCCGCCCCAAGCGAGGGCAGCGCACGGTTCGCCCCTCAACTTTGGAGGGGGCCAAGCTGGAGCTGTATCGCGCAATGATGGACCAGGGCATCAAGAAGGCCGAGTTGGCCCGCCGCCTCGGGTGGCACATGCCGCAGGTTGATCGCCTTTTCGATCTGCGCCACGCCTCGCGGCTGGATCAGATCGAAGCTGCCGCTCGCGCATTGGGCCGACACCTCGAGCTGCGTTTGGCTTGAAGAAGAAGCCGGACGCGGGCCCGCCCGCGTCACAGGCTCAACGCTTCGGCGGCATGAACCCAGGCAGACCGGGGAACAGCGTTTCGGCCTGCTTGGCCATCTGATCCTGCATCTGCGTGAACATTGCCTTGGATTGCTCCAGGTAGTTGCCCATCAGCCCCTGCACCGCCGGTGCCTGGCCGGCGAGGAACTTCGTCCACAGCTCGGGCGACATCGCCTTCGGGTCATACAAACCCTTCGACTGTTCGGTGACGCGGGCCTGGATGTCGGTGAAGGCCTGCAGGTTGTGTTCGAGGTACGAGCCCATCATTCCCTGCATCGCGTTGCCGTAGAAACGGATGATCTGCGCCAGCGACTGCGAAGAGAACATCGGCACGCCGCCGGTTTCTTCTTCCAGGATGATTTGCAGCAGGATGCTGCGCGTCAGGTCTTCGGCGGTTTTCGCGTCACGCACCACGAAGTTGTGCCCGGCCAGCACCATCTTCTTCACGTCGGCCAGCGTGATGTAGCTGCTGGTTTCGGTGTCGTAGAGGCGGCGGTTCGGATACTTCTTGAGAATGCGTGGAGTGCTGCTGTCAGCAGCTTCCGCGCTCGCCTTGGGTTGGGCGGCGCGGCGGGTGGTGGCCATGGTCGGCACTCCTTGATGGTGCAGGTGCTGTTTCATTCTAGGAGGCTGCCAAAAGCGCCACGCGAGGGGTTTACCCGCTGGCGTTCGCAGCCCCGGCAGCGAGCCCTCAAGTGCGCTTGGCCACCAGTGTCAGGATGTCGTAGCTGGCCACCACCTCGCCGAGCTGGTTGGTGACTGTTACGTCCCAGGCCACCACGCCCTGGCCGACGCCGTTCGCGTCCTTTTTCCGACGGTCGGTCTTGCGCTTGCAGGTCAGCCGCGCCTGGATGGTGTCGCCGATGCCCACCGGCTTGACGAAGCGCAGCGTGTCCAGGCCGTAGTTGGCCAGCACCGGGCCGGGCTCGGGCGACACGAACAGGCCGGCCGCCGCAGACAGCACGAAGTAGCCGTGCGCGATCAGTCTGCCGAACGGCGACGCCTTGGCCGCCGCCTCGTCGAAGTGCATGTAGAAATGGTCGCCGGTGAGGTCGCCGAAGCTTTGAATGTCGGCAGCGGTCACCGTGCGAATCGCGGTCAGCAGCGAATCGCCGATGTGCAGGTCTTCGTAGTTTTTCCGGAATGGGTGCACGTCGCTTTCATGCACGGCGGCTCCGCGCAGGTGCTCGCCGGTGATGGCCGCCAGCATCGTCGGCGAGCCTTGAATGGCGGCGCGTTGCAGATAGTGCTTGACGGCGCGGATGCCGCCCAGCTCTTCACCGCCACCGGCGCGGCCCGGCCCGCCGTGCTTCAGCTGCGGCAGCGGCGAGCCGTGGCCGGTGGACTCTGCAGCAGCTTCGCGGTCCAGCACCAGCAAACGGCCATGCCACACTGCGGCCACCGGAATGGCGCGCGCCGCGACTTGCGGGTCACGCGTGACGAGCGTCCCCACCAGGCTGCCCCTGCCGCGCGCCGCCAGGGCCAGCGCTTCGTCCAGGTCGTCGTAAGGCATCAGCGTGCTGACTGGGCCGAAGGCCTCCACATCGTGGACCGCCTCGTTGCGCAGCGCATCGCGGCACAGCAACAAGGTGGGCGCGAAGAAAAAGCCATCGGCAACGCCCTCACCCACCGGCCTGAAACCATCGCCCGCACCAAACACCACCTGGTTGCCTTGCGAGAGCAGCGCCACACGCTCGGCGACATCCTTCTGCTGCGGCTGCGATGCCAGCGCGCCCATACGCACGCCTTCGACCGACGGGTCGCCCACCACCACCTTGGCCAACCGCGCGCGCAGCTTTTCGGCCACTGTGTCCAGGTGCTGGCGGGGCACGATGGCCCGCCGAATGGCGGTGCACTTCTGGCCTGCCTTGACGGTCATCTCGCGCGCCAC
>JANNEI010000765.1:0-2882 GCA_031378565.1 Burkholderiales bacterium | reverse complement strand
AGCGTCATGCCGGCGGGTTTGTGCGCCACCACCCGGTTGATGAAAGCGGCGTAGCGGTGCGGCAGCTCGTCGGGGTCGTCGCCGCGCGAGCGGGCGGCTTCGCGCATCTTGTCGTCGCACAGGTAGGCCAGGTTGGTGTCGTCCATCTGCACGTAGCGGCAGCCGGCATCGAACAGCGATTGCAGCTCTTCGCCGTATGCTTTCGCCACGTCTTCATAGAACTCGGGTTCCAGCTCCGGGTAGTGCGCGCGGCTGATGCCGGCGCGGCCGCCGCGAAAGTGCAGCATGGTCGGCGACGGGATGGTCACCTTCGGCGTCATCCCTGCGGCAACCTGCGACTTCAGGTACTCGAAGTCGGCCTTCTGGATGTCCTTCACGTGGCGCACCTTGTCGATCACCCGCATCACCGGCGGTGCCAGTTCCTCGGTGCCGTCGGGCTTGCGGATCAGCACCGGAATGTCGGTCTTGACGCCGCCGAGTTGCTGCAGGAAGTCGATGTGGAAGTAGGTGCGCCGAAACTCGCCGTCGGTGATGCTGTGCAGCCCGGCGTCCTGCTGGAACTTGACGATGTCGGTGATGGCGCGGTCTTCGACGCTGCGCAGTTGTTCCGGCGTGATCTCTCCTTTCGCAGCCTGCTCGCGCGCATCCAGCAAGAACTTGGGGCGCAGGAAACTGCCCACGTGGTCGGCGCGAAAGGGTGGGTTCTGGCGGATGGTCATGGTGTTTCCCTGGGTGTTCGAGTCGGGCTGGCGGACGGCTTCCTCAAGCCGATGGCGGCGTGGCCGGCAGCAGCGTTCCCACGCACTCGCCGAAGCCGATGCGCGTGCAGCCTTCGCGCTCGCAGTGGGCACGCAAGGTGACAGTGTCGCCGTCGTGCAGGAAGCTGCGCATCTCGCCGTTGGGCAGGCTGAACGGCCGCTTGCCGCCGTGGCTGAGTTCGAGCATCGAGCCGCCCTGCCCCTCCAGCGGGCCCGACTGCGTGCCGGTGCCCAGCAGGTCGCCGCTGTGCAGGTTGCAGCCGTTGCTGGTGTGGTGCGCCACCAGTTGCGCCAGCGTCCAGTAGGCGTCGCGAAAATTCGACTGCATCAGCCGCACCGCCGACGCACCCTGCTGCTTCATGGCCGCGGTCTGCAGCCAGACTTCGAGCGTGATGTCGATGGCCCCCGATTCGGCGTTGGCGGCGCTGTGCAGGTAAGGCAGCGGCTGCGGATCGCCGGGCGGTCGCGCGAACGGCACCCGAAACGGTGCCAGCGCCTCCATCGTGACCACCCAGGGTGAAATGGTCGAGGCGAAGTTCTTGCTGAGAAACGGCCCGAGCGGCTGGTACTCCCACGGCTGAATGTCGCGCGCAGACCAGTCGTTGAGCAGGACCAGCCCGAACAACTGGTCCTCGGCCTGCGCCATGGCCACCGGTGCGCCGAGGGCGTTGCCCGGCCCGATCAACGCGGCCAGTTCGAGCTCGTAGTCCAACCTGGCGCTGGGGCCGAACACTGGCGGCGCATCGCCCGCGGCCTTGAGCTGCCCGCGCGGCCGCACGAACCCCGCACCGCTGACCAGGATCGACGAGGCGCGCCCGTGGTAGCCGATCGGCACCCACTTGTAGTTCGGCAGCAGCGGCTGGTCGGGCCTGAACAGTTTGCCGACCGCCGCGGCGTGGTGGATGCTGGTGTAGAAGTCGGTGTAGTCGTTGATGCGGCACGGCAGCGCCATCTCGATGTGGTCTTGCGGCACCATGCACAGGTCGAGGAACGGCCCCTGCTCGCTGTCGAATCGCAGCGCATGCGAGATGGCCAGGCGTGCCTCGCGCCGCGCGGCTGCGCCCAGCGCCATCAGGTGGTACAGATTGCCCTCGGCAAGCGGCTGCAGCATGTCGAAGTGGCGCTTGTCCCACGGGCACTGCGCCAGCGCCAGCTTCAGGTCCAGCACCTGGTCGCCGATGGCCACGCCGATGCGGTACGGCTCATCGACACCGAGCCGCCGGAAGCGCCCGAACGGCAGGTTCTGGATCGGGAATTCGCAGCCAGTGTCGTTGGCGGATTCCACCCAGCTGCGCAGCAGCGGGTCGTGGGTGGCGTCCGGCATGGTCATCCCCTGAATGCGTTCGGCAGGCCGGCCCAGCAGGCGGCGTAGCTCGCATCCAGCGTGCCGCAGCGCAGCGCGAAATCGGTGGGCATGAAGCGCCAGCGGCTCTCGAACATGAAGGCCAGCGTGTCGGACAACTTGTGCGGCGTCAACGTGGCCTGGGTGGCACGCTCGAACGCATCGGCATCCGGCCCGTGCGGCACCATGCTGTTGTGCAGGCTCATGCCGCCGGGCTTGAAACCTTCGGGCTTGGCGTCGTACTGACCGTGCACCAGGCCCATGAATTCGGACATGAAATTGCGGTGATACCAGGGCGGACGAAAGGTGTCCTCCATCACCAGCCAGCGCGGCGGAAAGATCACGAAATCGCAGTTCGCGGTGCCCGGCGTGTCGCTGGGCGACGTGATCACGGTGAAGATCGACGGGTCGGGGTGGTCGAAGCTGATCGAGCCGATGACCATGAAGTTCGCAGTGTCGTACTTCAGCGGTGCCAGGTTGCCATGCCACGCCACCACGTTGAACGGCGACGACGCAGCACCAGCCGCCCACAGGCTGCCGGCGTATTTCTTGACGATCTGCCACGGCTCGGCGGCCGACCCTGCCGCACTGTCGAACGCAGCCACCGGTGCCAGAAAGTCGCGTGCGTTCGCCAGCCCGTTGCTGCCGATCGGGCCGAGTTCGGGCAACCTGAAATGCGCGCCGTAGTTTTCACACACGTAGCCGCGCGACGGCCCGTCCACCGCCACGCTGAACGCCACGCCGCGAGGCAGCAAGGCCACTTCGCCGGGGGCGACTTCGAG
>JANNEI010000708.1:0-2154 GCA_031378565.1 Burkholderiales bacterium | reverse complement strand
CTCGGCCATCGACAAACCCGGCCAGCCGTTCCACGACCCGCAGGCCGACGCGATGCTGTTCGCCACCATCGAAAAAGCCTTCCGCCCCGGCACCCACCGCAAGCTGCTGCGGCTGCCGCAGCACATCAACGACGAAGCCTTTGCCGACGCACTGGTCGCCGCCTGGCGTGAGGTGTCTGTCGCCGCGTCGGCGGTCAGGTCAGTCACGCGATGAAAAATTTCCACCGCCAAGGCGCTAAGGACGCGAAGACCGCAAAGGAAAAGAAGAAGACTTTGTTTTGGTCTTCCTTCGCGACCTTTGCGCCCTTCGCGCCTTGGCGGTAAAAAAACCTCAACCCGACACCCTCCAATGCTCATCCCACGGCAAACCCTGCTCACCCGCTTCCGCGCCAAGCTCGACGCCGGCCTTCCGCTGATCGGCGGCGGTGCCGGCACCGGGCTGTCGGCGAAGTGCGAAGAGGCCGGCGGCATCGACCTGATCGTCATCTACAACTCGGGCCGCTACCGCATGGCCGGGCGCGGCTCGCTGGCCGGCCTGCTGGCCTACGGCAACGCGAACGAGATCGTCTGCGAGATGGCACACGAGGTGTTGCCGGTGGTCAAGCACACGCCGGTGCTGGCGGGCGTCAACGGCACCGATCCGTTCATGATTCCTGATCAGTTTCTGCGTCGCCTGATCGACCTGGGTTTTTCGGGCGTGCAGAACTTCCCCACCGTCGGGCTGATCGACGGTAACTTTCGCGCCAACCTCGAAGAAACCGGGATGGGCTATGCGCTGGAAGTCGAGATGATCGCGCGCGCCCACGCCCTGGACCTGCTGACCACGCCCTACGTGTTCAGCGAGGCCGATGCGCGCGCGATGGCGCAGGCCGGTGCCGACATCGTGGTCTGCCACCTCGGGCTGACCACCGGCGGTGCGATCGGTGCGCACACGGGATTGACGCTGGCCGACTGCGTGGCCCCGATCAACGCCTGGGCGGCGGCGGCCCAGGCAGTGAACCCGGAGGTGATCGTGCTGTGCCACGGCGGGCCCATCGCCACGCCCGCTGATGCGCAGTTCATCCTCGACCGCTGCAGCGCCTGCCACGGTTTCTACGGCGCCAGTTCGATGGAGCGGCTGCCCACCGAAGTGGCGCTCACCGAGACCACGCGGCGCTTCACGCAAATAACCAGACAACCCACCGCTCGCGAGCGGGCAGGAGACACCCCATGACCGGCGCTCAATTCGGAAACTTCCTGCTCGGCCTGATCGTCGCGGCCATCGTCGTCGGCATTGCCGTGTGGCTGATGCACTGGCTGTATTTGCGCAGCTCGAAGGAGCGCGCCTTCGTGCGCACCGGCCTGGGCGGGCAGAAGGTGGTGCTCGACGGCGGCGCCTTCGTGCTGCCCATCGTGCACGACGTGATTCCGGTCAACATGAACACACTGCGGCTGGAGGTGAGCCGCGGCCGCGACAAGGCGCTGATCACGAAAGACCGCATGCGCGTCGACGTGATCGCCGAGTTCTACGTGCGCGTGGCGGCCCGGCCCGAGTCGGTGGCCGCTGCCGCGCAAACACTGGGCCTGCGCACGATGGAGCCGGACCAGTTGCGCGAGCTGGTGGAGGGCAAGTTCGTCGACGCGCTGCGCACCGCTGCGGCCGAAATGACGATGGAAGAACTGCATGAAAAACGCGGCCTCTACGTCAAGCGCGTGCGCGACACCGTGGCCGAAGACCTGACAAAGAACGGCCTGGAGCTGGAAGCCGCGTCGTTGACGCAGCTCGACCAGACCGGCATGGAATTCTTCAACCCCAGCAATGCCTTCGACGCCGAAGGTTTGACGCGGCTGACCGAGCAGATCGAACACCGCAAGAAGCAGCGCAACGACGTGGAGCAGGACACCTTGATCGCGATTCGCAACAAGAACCTGGAGGCCGAAAAGCTGTCGCTCGACATCGACCGCGAAAGCGAATACGCGCGCCTGAACCAGCAGCGCGAGGTCGAAATGGCGCGCGCCCGCCAGCGCTCTGAAGTGGCCACCGAACGGGCGCAGCGCGAGCAGGCGTCCGAAGGCGCGCAGATTGCCGCCAAGCAGACAATCGACGCGGCGCGCATCCGCTCAGAGCAAACCATCGAGCAGGAACGCATCGGCAAGGAGCGCGCGATCCAGGGT
>JANNEI010000689.1:0-6750 GCA_031378565.1 Burkholderiales bacterium | reverse complement strand
ATTCAGCAGCGGCAGGCTCACCGACGAAGCCGCCGTGGCGATCCACGCGGCCGGCAGGTCCAGCACCACCGCGGCGGCGCCGGCCTTGGCGAGCTGCTGCAACTGCAGCTTGGCGTCGTCGGCCGAGCGCGCGCTGCGCACGTCGACCTTCACTTGCAGCTTCGCCGCGTCGAGCTCGAACGCGCTCTCTTTCACCGCCACCTCGACCGCCTGCACCAGCGGCCCGCCGGGCTGCGTCGGGTAGGCCAGTTCGACGCGTTTGGCGTCCAGCCGCTCGTCGTCGGAGCGCTGCAACACGCCGACCAGCAGCGTGGCCGCACCGGCCTGGCCCGCCGTGCACAGCAGCAACGGCAGCAACAGCCAGGCCGCGCGACGAAGCTGCGCGCGCGCCTCAGTCATCCACCACCACCATGTACGGCACGCGCCCCACCGGCACCGTTTTCAACGCCTTCGCGCTGGCGCTGTCGACGACGGTCATGTCGTCGGACAGGCCGTTCACCACATACACCTTCGATCCGTCGCGGTTCACCGTCACGCCCCAGGCGCGCTTGCCCACCAGCACCAGTTGCGCGGTCTTGCGCGTGGCCACATCGACAAACGCCAAGTGGTTGGCGCGGCCCAGGCCGACGTACATCGTCTTGCCGTCGCGCGCCAGCGCAATGCCCACCGGCGTGATGTCGTCGGCGCGCATGCCCTTGACTTCGAACGGGAGGGTGGCGATCACCGTCAGGTCTTTGGTGGAGATGACGCTGACACTGCTGCCCAGTTCGTTGGTGACCCACAGCTCGCTGCCGTCGGCGTTGAACGCGAAACGGCGCGGCCGCTTGCCCACCGCGATGTTCTTGACGATGGCGTAGCTGGCCGTGTCGATCACGTGCACCATGTTTGCGACCTCGGAAGTCACGTACACGCGCTTGCCGTCGGGCGACACTTTCACGCCCTCGGGCTCCTTGCCGACCGGCACGCTCTTGACCAACTTTTGCGTGGCCAGGTCGAACACGTTGAGCGCGCCTTCTTCCTCCGCCGACACGTAGGCCAGCTTGCCGTCGGGTGACAGGTCGAAGGCTTCCGGGTCGTCGCCCAGCGGGATGCGGCCCACCGACTTGCGCGCAGCCAGGTCGATCACGTCGGCCTGGTTCGAGTCACCGCAGGCCACCATCATCTGTGCGCCCCCCGGCAGCAGTTGCATGTGGCGCGGGCGCTTGCAGGTGGCGATGCTGCCCACCACCGCCAGCGTCTTCACGTCGACCAGCGTGATGGCGTTGCCCTTCTCGGTGGACACATAGGCGATGCCGGTGTCCTTGGCCTGCGCGGTGAGGAGAGACGCGGCCAGCAGGCCCGCGATGAGAGTCGATGTTTTCATCATGTTGTTTGTCATTGCGGTGGCCCGGCGGCGGCACGCGTGGCAGAAATGAAGGCGGCTTCCAGATTCGGCCCGGCCAATGCAACCGTCACCTCGGCCGGCGTGCCGTCGGCAATCAGGCTTCCCTTGTGCAGCACCAGCACGCGGTCGGCGCTTTCGGCCTCGGCCACCAGGTGGGTTGCCCACAGCACGGTGACCCCGCGTTGCTTCACCTCGTCGTGCAGCCCGGCCAACAAGTCGCGGCGCGACTGCGGGTCGAGCCCCACGGTGGCTTCGTCCATCAACAGCAGGCTGGGCTGGTGCAGCAGCGCGCGCACCAGTTCCACCTTGCGCCGGTTGCCGCCCGACAGTTCACGCACCGGCCGCGCCATGTCGCCCGTCAGCCCGAAGCGCGCCACGCCGGCTGCAATGCGCGCGGCTGCCACCGGCCGCGCCAGGCCGTGCAGGTCGGCCTGGAATTGCAGGTTGCGCGCCACGCTGAGGTCGAGGTCCAGCGACTGCTGCTGGAACACCACGCCGATGTGCGCCAGCGCGCGCCGCGCATCGCTGCGCATCGACAGGCCGGCCACTTCCACATCGCCCTCGTCCGCCGCAAACAGCCCCGTCAGCACCTGGAACAGCGTCGACTTGCCCGCGCCGTTCGGCCCCAGCAGCGCGTTGAAGCCGCCGCGCGGCAGCGCGAAGCTGAGCGATTTCAACGCCAGCCGTTCGCCGTACCGCTGGGTGAGGTTGTGGACTTTCAGCATGGGCCGAATGGTGGCACAGCGAGGTGCGGGAGGCGGTCAGGGAATGCCCAGTCGCATGGTGGAACAGTCCGCGCGGGTGCGGTGACGACCTGTCAATGATGAAAGCGAAGCTTCGCGATCAGCAGCGCATCTTTCTCGGGCTTGCGGAGACCGGTGAACGGCTCGCGCCGGGTGTCGCGGATCAGCTCGTCAATTCCCTGTGCAGGGTGCTTCGGCCTTGCCGACCGTGGCCGCCGAAACTTACACTGCCAAGTCCCACCGCCAGCCCGGCGTTCTGCCCGAAGGCGTCGCATGAATCCAGCCTCCATCGCCGTTCAAGCACTGTCTTCCGACGCGCTGCCCAGCCGCATTTGCTCAGGTCGCACAGTTCGCCCTTGAACCGCATGTGCCCGATCCTTGCCGCCGAAGAACGTCTGCGCCTGGCCATGTTGGCTTCGGACGTTGCCGCACTCGACGCGTTGATCTCGCCCGACCTGGTCTTCACAACGCACCTGGGCCAGGTCGTTGGCAAGCAGGACGACCTGGCGCTGCACCGATCCGGCGTGCTTGCCTTCAGCACACTCGAAGCGTCGGAACAGATCGTGAAGGTGAGCGGGTCGCTGGCCATTGTCTCGGTGCGCATGAACGTCGCGGGCGTTCATGCGGGTTTGCCGTTTGCGGCCGATCTGCGTTACACGCGTGTCTGGTGCCTGGCGCCGCGCGGTGCATGGCAGGTCGTGGCAGGACACATCAGCGCGGTGCAGCCATGAAGTCGCATCGCTCCATCGACGACAATTGCCGACCCTTCGGAGGGACTTTCATGCAGCGAAGAACAGCGATCGGAACAGGTCTGGCGATTCTGACGGGCGGATGCGCAGCGACCCGGCCACTGCACAGCCGGGATGAACTGGTCAAGCAGGTCACCGCTGCTGAAACTGCCTTCGCGAAGACGATGGCGGATCGGGATCACGGCGCGTTCATGAGCTTCGTGGCTGACGACGCGGTCTTCCTGAATGGCGGCAAAGCGTTGCGCGGAAAGGCTGCCATCGGGGATTTCTGGAAGCGCTTCTACAGCGGCCCTGCAGCCCCGTTCAGCTGGAAGCCGGAGCTGGTCGAGGTGATCGAGTCCGGCGCGCTCGCACAGTCGACCGGGCCGGTCATGGCACCGAACGGGAAGGTCGTCGCGCGCTTTTATTCGACCTGGCGCCTGGACCCGGAAGGAAGGTGGCGGGTGGTGCTCGATGATGGCTACGACATCTGCGACTGCCCGAAACCATAGCCGAGGTCGGAACGTCAGAACGAAAGGATCGCACCCCATGCTGACCGCCACCTGCCACTGCGGTGCCGTTCGAATCGACGTGCCCTTCAAGCCGCGCCGGCTCACCAGTTGCAACTGCTCGATCTGCCGCCGCTATGGCACGCTGTGGGCCTACTACCCCGCATCGAGAGTGCGCATCACGGCGGCACCAGGGGCGCTGGCCGAATACGTGTGGGGTGACAAGGCGCTTCGGCTCGTGCGCTGCGCCACCTGCGCCTGCGTCACGCACTGGGAGTCGCTTTCGCCCACACCCGAGAGCCGCATGGGCGTCAACGCACGCAACTTCGAACCCGGTGCGGTCAGCGCGGTGCGGGTGCGGCGGCTGGACGGGGCGGCGACGTGGAAGTTCCTCGACTGAGAGGGCAAGGGTCGCGGGCTTGCGTCTTTCCAAGCGCAAACGCGGCCGGGCCGGATGGAGCTGACGATGCCTGATTCTTCTGTTCTTCGTGCGAAACCAGTGATGGTCACGCTGGCCGTCGCCGCACTCGGTGCCGCCGCTTGGTGGTTCTTCGAGGTCCGCGACGACTGGCCGCGTGGTGAGGCACTGCAAGCCGCGCTGCAGCCACTGATCGACAAGCCGGGACCGGACCAGTCGCTGGTCGCACGGGTCATCCTGGACAACTATCTGGAGACGCGGGCGAATGCGTCGCGCTGGAGTGGCGTGTACTGGGGCTGTACCTTCGCTGCGGCAGCGCTCAGCGCACTGGCAGCGCTGGTGCTGAAGTTTGAAACCATCGTCAGGAACGAAGGGGTGAAGAAAGACATCGCCGCCGTTTTCTCGGTCGCTGCCGCATTGCTGATCACCATCTCGACGAGTGGCGACTTTCAGCGGAAGTGGCAAGCCAATCGCATCGCGGCGGCGGAGCTTGAACGAACCGGCTATGAATTCCTCGAAAGGAACGCTGCGGACCCGCGTGCGTTCTTGCTGCCGGTCGGGCAAATTCTGCTGAGGCGACACATGGCAATCGTCGGCGGGACAGAACAACCCAGGCCGACCGCAGACAGCGCAAAGAGCGCGTCGCAGCCGAAATAGGAACTTCAACAGCCAACGTCCGTCCGCCCAAGTCCGCAATCGAAAGGAACGCCATGCCGCACGAAGCTTCACTGAGACACGAGAATTCGCGCCATCCCGGGTCGCGATTTGCAGACGTGGACCTCAGCGATTCGGTGTTCGCCGACGTGAGTCTTCGGTCCGCACGCTTGGACAACGTCGCGCTGACGGGTGCGGCGTTTCGCAACGTTTGCCTGGGCAACGTGTCGATCGAAGACGCGAATCTCGAAGGCACGACGATCGACGGCGTGCTGGTGTCCGATCTGTTCCGGGCCTACACCCGGAGTCGGGAGCCGGGTGACCAGCGTGCCTGACGTGTCGCTGCGCGAGATCACGGCGGCCACGGTTCGCCAGATCACGGCCTTGTCGGTCGGGCCGGGGCAGCAGCACTTCGTGGCCGGCAATGCGATTTCTCTGGCTGAGGCGCTGTTCAGTCCGCAGGCCTGGTACCGCGCCATTTACGTGGATGAATCGCCGGCTGGCTTCGTGATGCTGTACGACGAATCGCTGCAGGCCGAGCCGCCGCCGAAGCCGCAAATCGGCTTGTGGCGCTTCATGATCGATGCCAGGTTTCAAGGGCAAGGCGTGGGTGCCGCGGCGTTGCGGCAGGTCATCGCGCAGGTGCGAAGCAAGGGCCAGTTCGGCTCGCTCACGGTGTCGTATGTTCCCGGGCCGGGGTGCGCTGAAGCGTTCTACCTGAAGGCAGGGTTCCGGCACACCGGCCTGGTCGACGACGGCGAAGTCGTGCTGGATCTTTCGTTGGTGTCGCACGCGTCTGCGGCCTGAATTGACGCAGCGCAGCGGCGCGCGCTACGCTGCAAGCCTTCGACCCTGCTGGAGCCGAGCATGAAATCACTGGCCCTGTCCTTGTCTGCGGCAAACCCAGCGCCGACCTTCGCTGTGCCCTCGCGGCGAACGCCGGCGCACGATTCGCCGGCCGCACGGCGTGCGATCTTGTTGATCGGCTGCTTCGCTTCGGTGGCTGCGGCCGCCTGGTTGGGCGAACCCGCGGCCATGGTCCGAGCCGATCCGGAACTGGCCTATCTGCTGCGCGGCATGGCGGCCATCAAGGCAGCCATCGTGCTGGCCGCCGTCGGCGTGCTGCTGTGGCGGCTGGGCCGGCCGCTGCCGCAGCGCATTGCCGCTGCTTATGCGGTGGGTGCCTGGCTGATCGCGGGGTCGAGCATGCTGATCTGGCAGTTGTCGCTGATCCCGCTGGCCGCGGTTGCGTTTCATGTGGGCGAATTCACGCTGTTGTTTGCCGCGTGGCGTGACCACCGAACCGACCTTGCAGGCGTTGTGGCTTGAACCGGCCGACGTTTCCGCGAAGCCCCCGGTGAACTGAGTTGTCGGTCGGAGTCAGGCGGGCGGCGCGACGGGTAGCGTCGGCCGCGCCCGGCGATAGCCGTCGCGCCCGGCGCTTTTTGCCTCGTACAAGGCCGTATCGGCGCGCGCCATCAGTTCGTCGGGCGCAATCGACTCGCCATCGAACACGGCGACGCCGATGCTGGTGGTGACTTGCCATGCCTTGCCGTCGATGACGAAAGCGTCGCGCATGGCGAAGACCAGCTTGCGCGCCACCTGCTCGGCCTCCGACGCAGCCTGGATGGCTTCGAGGATGACCACGAACTCGTCGCCCGCCAGACGCGCAACCGTGTCGGTCGCCCGCACGGCGTACTTGAGCCGCCGCGCCATTTCCTTCAGCACCGCATCGCCGGCAGCGTGACCGCCCGAGTCGTTGATGGCCTTGAAGTGATCGATGTCCAGGAACAGCACGGCAATCTGGCGGCCGGTGCGAAGCGAACGGGCCATCGCGTCGGCGAGCCGCTCGTCGAACTGGCGGCGGTTCGGCAGGCCGGTGAGCGAATCGAAGCGGGCGAGCTGCGACAACTCGGCTTCATGCTGCTTGCTCGCCGTCACATCGGTGATCAGCGCATACAGGCCGAGCGTCACGCCGTTTTCCTGGTGCGGCAGGTACACCGCGTGCAGATGGCGGATCGTGCCGGCGACAGGCATCGACTGCTCCGACTCGACCCGTTCACCGGCCAGCGCGCGTTCGAGGAACGGTCGGCGTTGCTCATACATGTCGGCGCCCAGCGACTCGGCCACCGAGCGCCCCTCGACCTGCGAGGCCGGGATGCCGAACCATTTCTCGAACATGGCGTTGCAGAAGCGGTAGTGCTGCCGACTGTCGATGTAGGCGATCAGCACCGGCAGGTTGTCGGCGATCGTGCGCAGGCGCAGCTCGCTCGCGGCCTGCCGCATCTCGCTGCGCTTGCGCTCGGTGACGTCG
>JANNEI010000683.1:0-2362 GCA_031378565.1 Burkholderiales bacterium | reverse complement strand
GCTCGACATCGACGCCATCCCGACCATCACGCGCGACGCGTCGAAGTACATCGGCTTCATCGAGGCCCACATCGAGCAGGGCCCGGTGCTGAACTCGCTCGACATGCCGCTGGGCGTGGTCACGTCCATCAACGGCGGTGTTCGCTATTTCGGTGAAGTCATCGGCATCGCCAGCCACGCCGGCACCACGCCGATGGACAGCCGGCGCGACGCAGCCACCGCGGTCGCCGAACTCGCCTTGTTTCTGGAGCGTCGCGCTGGCGCGCAGCCGCATCTGGTGGGCACGATGGGCATGCTCAGCGTGCCCAACGGATCGACCAACGTGGTGCCCGGCCGCTGCCAGTTCAGCCTCGACATCCGCGCCACCTCCGACGCCGTGCGCGACGCCTGCGCGGCCGACGTGCTGGCAGAGCTGCAGCGCATCGCCGATCGGCGCGGCCTGCACTTCACCCTCGAGCAAACCATGCGCGCCGCAGCCGCGCCCAGCAACCCCGACATGCAGGCGCGCTGGGAACGCGCGGTGGCCAGCGTGGGCTTGCCGGTGCACCGCCTGCCCAGCGGTGCCGGGCACGACGCGATGAAGCTGCACGAGGTGATGCCGCAAGCCATGCTGTTCATGCGCGGCGGCAATTCGGGCATCAGCCACAACCCGCTGGAAAGCATCACCAACGACGACGCGCAACTGTGCGTCGAGGCGTTTCAAAGTTTCCTCGATCAATGTGCCAGCGAGTTCACATGACGACGCCCCACGACCGGATCGACACCTGGGTCGACGCCCATTTCGACGAGCAGGTGCGCTTCCTGCAAGCCCTGGTGCAGGTGCCTACCGACACGCCGCCGGGCGACAACGCGGCGCACGCCGAGCGCACGGCCGAGCTGCTGCGGGGGTTCGGTTTCGAGGCCGAAAAGCATGCGGTGCCCGAGGCCGAAGTGCGCGAGGCCGGCCTGCAATCCATCACCAACCTGATCGTGCGCCGACCGCAAGGCACGGGGCGCACGGGCGACGCGAGGGGTTTGACGATCGCCTTGAACGCCCACGGCGATGTCGTGCCGCCGGGCGACGGCTGGACGCACGGACCCTACGGCGGTGAGGTGGTGGACGGCAAGCTGTACGGCCGCGCCGCAGCGGTCAGCAAGAGCGACTTCGCCACCTTCACCTTCGCCACCCGCGCCATCGAATCGCTGAAGCTGCCGCTCGCCGGCACGGTGGAATTGCACTTCACTTACGACGAAGAGTTCGGCGGTGAACTCGGTCCCGGCTGGCTGCTGAGGCACGGCCTGACGAAGCCCGACCTGGCGCTTGCCGCGGGCTTCAGCTACCAGGTGGTGACCGCCCACAACGGCTGCCTGCAGATGGAAGTGACGGTGAACGGAAAGACGGCGCATGCCGCGATTCCCGACAGCGGCGTGGACGCACTGCAAGGCGCGGTGACGATCCTGAATGCGCTCTACCGACAGAACGCGCTGTACCGGCAGACCACGTCCAGCGTGCCTGGCATCAGCCACCCGTACCTGAACGTGGGACGCATCGAAGGCGGCAGCAACACCAACGTGGTGCCGGGCAAGGTGATGCTCAAGCTCGACCGCCGCATGATCCCGGAAGAAGACCCGGTCGACGTGGAAGCCGGCATCCGCAGAGTGATCGCCGATGCCGCCGCCACCTGCCCAGGCATCACGGTGGACATCAAGCGCCTGCTGCTGGCGCGCGCGCTGCAACCGCTGGCCGGCAACCAGCCGCTGGTCGATGCGCTGCAACGGAATGGGCAGGCGGTGTTCGGCGAGCCGATTCCGACGTCGGGCTCACCGCTGTACACCGACGTGCGCCTGTACTGCGAGCACGGGATTCCGGCCGTGATCTACGGTGCCGGGCCGCGCACCGTGCTCGAGAGCAACGCCAAGCGTGCCGACGAGCACCTGGTTCTCGACGACCTGCGGCGCGCCACCAAGGTGGTCGCGCGGACGTTGGTTGACCTTCTGGGTCAGCCTCGGTCAGGCTCGACCGGCAAGGGCTAGAAGCCGCGGTTGTCGAGCCCTGCAATGACGCGCCTGCACGGCACATCGCAGCAGCAGCCGGGAGGCCCCGGCGTTTTCTCAAGGCCGACGAGGCACTGCCGTGCCCGCCGCGACTGAAGTGTCGCAGGCCCTGCTCGACAAATGAGAACAGAATCGCGTCGCAGCGACAACAGGATGACAGCGCGATGAACCAGCGTTTCGACAGCCCCGCCCTGCCCATGCAGCCCTTCTTCACGACCCCGCAGCAGCGCCTGGCGCTGGCGCGGCAGCGCTACTTCGAAGAAGGCGTGCGGCCGTCCGGGCTGGTCAGCGAAGGCGTGATCCAGTCCTGGGCGCGGTGCCTGCAAGC
>JANNEI010000680.1:0-5513 GCA_031378565.1 Burkholderiales bacterium | reverse complement strand
TTCGGCAACTCGGCGGTCTACATGGAGAAGTTTCTGCAGAACCCGCGCCACATCGAGATTCAGGTGATGGCCGACCAGCAGCGCAATGCGGTGTGGCTTGGCGAGCGCGATTGCTCGATGCAGCGGCGCCACCAGAAGATCATCGAAGAAGCGCCGGCACCGGGCATCGCTCGTCGCGTGATCGAGCGCATCGGCGACCGCTGTGCGGCGGCCTGCAAGAAGATCGGCTACCGCGGCGCGGGCACGTTTGAATTCCTGTTCGAGAACGGTGAGTTCTATTTCATCGAGATGAACACCCGCGTGCAGGTCGAACACCCGGTGACGGAATGGGTGACCGGCATCGACATCGTGCAGATGCAGATCCGTGTGGCGGCCGGCGAGAAGCTGCCGTTCACTCAGCGCCAGGTGCAGATGCGCGGGCACTCCATCGAGTGCCGCATCAATGCCGAGGATCCGTACAAGTTCACGCCGTCACCGGGCCGCATCACCATGTGGCATCCGCCGGGCGGACCCGGCGTGCGGGTCGACTCGCACGTCTACACCAACTACTTCGTGCCGCCCAACTATGACTCGATGATCGGCAAGATCATCGTGCACGGCGACACCCGCGATCAGGCGCTGGCCCGCATGCGCATCGCGCTGTCCGAGACGGTGGTCGAAGGCATCCTGACCAACATCCCGCTGCACCGCGAACTGATGCTGGACGCGCGCTTCATTGAGGGTGGCACCAACATCCATTACCTCGAAGGCTGGATGAGCGCGCACAAGCGTTGACGCGAGGCAGGCAAGCGATATGTTCGAACTGCTGCTGGTGGCACCCGAGGCGGTGGTCGAAGACGCCTCCGACGCGCTGATGGACGAACTCGGGGCGCTGTCGGTTTCGGTCGAAGACGCGGACGCCGACACCGATGCGGAGCACGCCTTGTTCGGCGAGCCCGGCATGCCGCTGCCACGTGGCGGTTGGAACCGGTCGGTGGTGAAAGCGTTGTTCAGCACCGAGGCACAGGCGCTCGAAGCCGCCACGCTGCTGCTGGCACAGGACTGGGCGCAAGCGGTACAGGTGCACTCCCTGCCACCGGTCGAGGAACAGGATTGGGTGCGGCTCACGCAGTCGCAGTTCGCGCCGGTCGACATCACGCCCAGCTTCTGGATCGTGCCCAGCTGGCACCAGCCACCCGCCGGGGCGACGCGCGTGATCCGGCTCGACCCGGGACTGGCCTTCGGTACCGGCACCCACCCGACCACACGCATGTGCCTGCGCTGGATCGCCAGCCAGCCATCGACACGCACGTCCGCCTGGGACCGCGTGCTCGACTACGGCTGTGGCTCGGGCATCCTGGCCATCGGTGCTGCCCTGCACGGCGCGGTGCACATCGACGCGGTGGACATCGACCCGGCAGCCGTCACGTCGACTCTCGCCAACGCCGAAGCGAACCAGGTGCGCCTGCACGCCGGCCTGCCCGACGCGGCTGCCGGACGCTACCCGCTGGTGCTGGCCAACATCCTGGCCACGCCGTTGAAACTGCTGGCACCGCTGCTGTGCAACCACGTTCAGCCGGGCGGCGACATCGTGCTGGCGGGCATCCTGGCGCGCCAGTCCGACGAACTGAAGCAGGCCTACGCAGCGTGGTGCACGCTCGAAATCAGCGACGCGGAAGACGGCTGGATTCTGATGACGGCACGCTTCACCGCGTGATGCCCTGCCCGCACCGCGTGGCATGATTCCGACATGAGTCTGGCCACCCGCTGCACCGCCTGCGGCACCATTTTTCGGGTCGTTCAGGACCAGCTGAAAGTGTCCGAAGGCTGGGTGCGCTGCGGGCGTTGCGACGAAGTCTTCAACGCGATGGAAGGTCTGTTCGATCTCGATCGCGACGCGCCGCCGGAGTGGTCGGGAGCCACCCGTGCATCGCCGGCACCTGCGGTCGAGCCCGAGACGGTGCTGAGCGGCACATCAGCCGAAGTCGTCTATGACCAGCTGTTCTCGTCGCGTCGCGACACCGATCACATCATTCCGGCAAAGCCGGTGGACGTGCGCGACCGCAACGAATTTGCCGACGCCCAGTTCAACACCGACCTGCTGCAAGAGTCAGCGGCGCCGAACGCCGACACGGAGGCCGGGGCAGACGCCGCGCTGCTCGAAGCAGACGCACCGGCCGACAGCCAAGCGCCCGATTTCGTCACGCGCGCAGAGCAGGCACAGCGCTGGCAGCGGCCTGGCACGCGGGCGGCGTTGGCGGCGGCGGCCGTGCTGCTGGTGGCTGCACTGGCGGCGCAGACAACGCATCATTTCCGCGACCTGATCGCCGCGCGCTGGCCCGAGACTCGCCCGGCGCTGACGACATGGTGCGACGGCGTGGGTTGCCGCATCGAGTTGCCGCGCCGGGTCGAAGACATCACGGTGGAGAGCACCTCACTCACGCACACGATCTCCGGATCGGATGCGTTCAGGTTGTCGGTCACCTTGCGCAACCGGGGCGTTGCGCCGGTGGCATTGCCATCGGTCGACCTGAGCCTGACCGATGCGACAGGGCAACTGGTGGCCAGGCGCGCGCTGGCACCCAGCGACTTTCGGGCCACATCGCTGGCACTCGATGCCGGAGCCGACTCGACCCTTCAAATGATGCTGTCCGCGGGCGGCCGCCGCGTCACCGGCTACACCGTCGAGGTGTTCTACCCTTGACGACACTCGCGGTGGCGGCACGCCCGCACGGGCCAGACAGCCGACCTTGTTCTTTGCATTCACATTCGGAGCGCCCATGTCGGCACTGATTTGCGGGTCCCTCGCGTTCGACACGATCACCCTTTTTCCGGGACGCTTCAAGGAGCAGATCCTGCCGGACCAGGTGCACATCCTGAACGTGTCCTTCCTGGTGCCCAGCCTGCGGCGCGAGTACGGCGGCTGCGCGGGCAACATCGCCTATACGTTGAGCCGGTTGGGCGGCACAGCCCGTGTCATGGCCGCCTTGGGCAACGACGGTGGCGACTATCTGAAGCGCCTGCAATCCTGGGGCTGCACGACCGAGCACGTCCGCGTGGTCGACGACAGCTACACGGCACAGGCCATCATCATCACCGACGCCGACAACAACCAGATCACCGCGTTCCACCCTGGAGCGATGCAGTCGGCCCACCTGACCGCGGTGCCCCGGCAACCGGATTTGCGCATCGCGATCATCGCGCCCGATGGCCGCGACGCGATGATCGCGCATGCTGCGCAATTGTCGGCCGCCGCGATCCCGTTCGTCTTCGACCCAGGCCAGGGATTGCCGATGTTCAACGGCGACGAGTTGAACGCCTTCGTTCAGCAGGCCAGTTGGGTGGCGGTGAACGACTACGAAGCCCGCATGCTTTGCGAGCGCACCGGGCACAGCCTGGAGACGCTGTCTCGCTCGCATCTGGAAGGCGTCATCGTGACGCTCGGTGCCGATGGCTGCGACCTGTGGCAACAAGGCACCCGCAGCCATGTGCCCGGCGTCGCGGCTGTTGAGGTGCTCGACCCCACCGGCTGTGGCGACGCGTTTCGCGGTGCGCTGCTTTACGGACTGGAACTCGGTTGGGCACTGGAGCGTTGCGTGGCGCTGGGCAACCGCGTCGGCGCGATCAAGATCGCGTCACGGGGCGGACAAAACCACTCACTGGATCTTGCTGCCCTCGGTCTCTGATGTGAGACCGGGCACCTAAAGATTGCACTCTGTCCGCCGATAAGTTCGAAATCATGGAAACATTCGACCTGACCGTGTTGCTTGTCACTTCGGCCGTGTCATGCGCCGTCACTGGCGCGGCGGGCCGATGGTGGTATCAGCGCAAACTGACCGCCGCGGCGCAGCGCTTCGAGAAGATCGACAAGGCCCGACAATTTTCGGCGCAACAAACCTTGCAGGCTCGCAAGCAGATCGAGAAACTGCAGAAGGATCTGGCGACCTTCCAGCGTGCCAGCGCCGACGCAGAGAAAGCACGCGCACGCGAGAAGATGCTGCATGAGGTGTTGACCGCTGCCGTGCCACCTGCCTCGACGAACATCCCGGAGGTTCGTCAAACGGTCAGCGTCAACGGCTTCGCCGACACGCTGCCGATGTGACTGAAACCAGCCGTCGGCGCTGGCTCTCGCAGCCGATGGATCACTCGCCGCGCTCACCTTCGGACAACGTGTCGATCTGGACGCGTCCGCACGTGAAGCCACGCTCAACATGAAAAAACCCGGCCGCAGCCGGGTTCCAAAATCGAGAAACTGTCTGATCACCTGCCATCTTGCGACGGCCCGTGTCCGGACAGCCGGGCGGTGAACAAACGCCGCCCGAACTCCTGAGATCAGGGCTTGCTGCCCGTCGGGAAAGGCCACGCTGCCTGGGGGCTCAGCGCAGTCTTGGGTGCCGGTGCCGCAGGCTTCGCGGCAGGGGCAACGGGCGCTGGGGGCGCCTTCTTCGCAGCAGCCTTCTTGGCTGGGGCCTTCTTGGCGGCAGCCTTCTTCGCCGGGGCTTTCTTGGCAGCGGCCTTCTTCGCCGGTGCCTTCTTGGCAGCGGCCTTCTTCGCCGGTGCAGCCTTCTTGGCCGGTGCCTTCTTGGCCGCAGCCTTCTTCGCCGGTGCAGCCTTCTTCGCCGCGACCTTCTTCACAGCGGCTTTCTTGGCCGGTGCTGCCTTCTTCGCCGGTGCAGCTTTCTTCGCTGCAACCTTCTTCACAGCGGCCTTCTTCGCCGGGGCAGACTTTTTGCTCACCGGACCTTTTTTCGCAGTTGCCATAACACTTCTCCTTGATCAAGTTGAAAAAGCACTGACTGGCGTTGGACGCGTCCGCTACCGATCAGCTATTCATCGCCTGCAGAACCCCAAGTTGGCCGCTGCAGTGCGGTGAATCCGGTTGCGGTTCGCGTGCGCCGTTTTCGTGACATCTGTGTGTCGGCGCATCGCGATCCGCGAATCTTGATCTCTCACGTCTGACCTCGAGCTGTGTACCTCGCGCTCGACATCAGTCCCACGAAAGTGCGCCACCGGATTGGTATTCGGTGACGCGCACTTCGAAGAAATTGCTCTCCTTCTTCAGGTCAATCATTTCGCTCATCCACGGAAACGGGTTCTCCTCGTTCGGGAAAAGTTCTGCCAAACCGATCTGCGTTGCCCGCCGGTTGGCGATGTAACGCAGATAGCCCTTGAACATCGACGCATTCATGCCCAGCACACCACGCGGCATGGTGTCTTCGGCATATCGGTACTCCAACTCAACCGCCTTTGTGAACAGGGCGTTGATCTCGGCCTTGAATTCGGGCGTCCAGAGGTGCGGGTTCTCCAGCTTGATCTGGTTGATCAGATCGATGCCGAAGTTGCAGTGCATCGACTCGACGCGCAGGATGTATTGGTACTGCGTGGATGCGCCGGTCATCTTGTTCTGGCGGCCGAGCGCCAGGATCTGCGTGAAGCCGACGTAGAAGAACAAGCCTTCCATCAGGCAGGCAAAAACGATCAGCGATTTCAACAGTGTCTGGTCGTTCTCGGGTGTGCCGGTGTGGAAATGCGGG
>JANNEI010000669.1:0-4357 GCA_031378565.1 Burkholderiales bacterium | reverse complement strand
CCTTGCAGGTACTGGGCGATGAAGATGTACACGCCGAACATCGCCAGGCAGGACAGCCCATACGCGGCAATCGCCGCACTGAACGTCGGCACGCGGAACAGCGCCAGATCGAGCAGTGGATAGGCGAGTCGGCCCTGTCGGCGCACGAACAAGACACCGACGCCGAGCCCGGCCATCACCAGCCCTGCTGACGCCCAGGCGATGCCATGTTCCGCGATGTGCTTGAGGCCATAGACCATCGTCAGCACCGACAGCAGCGACATCACAACGCTCTTCAAGTCGAGTGTCTCGGCGTTCGCGTCGCGGTACTCGGGCAGCAGCCTGGGGCCGAGCACGAGCAGCATCAGCATCACCGGCACCGCCACCAGGAACACGGCACCCCACCAGAAGAATTGCAGCAACACACCGCCCACCAGCGGGCCGATCACGCCGCCCATCGAGAAGCTGGCAATCCACACGCCGATGGCGAACTGGCGCTCGTGCTCGTCGTGGAACATGTTGCGGATCAAGGACATGGTGGACGGCGCGAGCGTCGCCCCGGCAATACCGAGAAGTGCGCGCATCGCGATCAGCATCTCGGCGCTGCTCGAAAAGGCGGCGATGACGGATGCGATGGCGAAAGCCGCCGCGCCGATCAACAGCAACTTGCGCCGGCCGATGCGGTCCCCCAGCGTGCCCATGGTGATGAGAAAGCCGGCCACCATGAAGCCGTAGATGTCGACGATCCACAGCAGTTGCGAGCTCGACGGCTTCAAGGCCGCGCTGAGGGTCGGCAATGCCAGGTTGAGCACCGTGAGGTCCATTGCGTAGACCAGGCACGGCAAGGCGATGATCGCCAGGCCTGTCCATTCGCGGCGGGTCGCTTTGGGAGTGGCGGCAGGAAGATTCATGGCGAGTGGGGCGGTTGGTCCGCCGATCCTTTGACCGGCTTCTGGTCCGTGAAGCAGGCCGCGGTGAACGGGAACTGCGGCCCCGCATTGAGAGCGAGGAACTCCTGCCCGTCGAGCACGAAGCGCATCGTCAGCACTTTGCCTTTCAGCTCGGGCATCGCACCGCCATAGCGCGACACGTCCAGCACCTTGGCGTTCCTGAAGATGCCCAGGCAGTGGTTGACGGCTTCTTCGGCATTGAAGTTGAACCAGAGACAGGGGGTCAGCTTTTGCACGATGTTGCTCCTTCGAAGATGGTCAGCGCCGTGGAGGTCGGCAGGACTCAGCGCCGCCGCTTTGCCGCGGTGCTCGACTTCGTTGTTCGTGCGTCGCCCGGAAGAAGCGAAGCAACGTAATTGCGCAGGTGCGCAATCATTTCGGTGGCCAGGGCCGGGTCGTGTTGCGCCTTGGCCAGGATGAACGCCCCCTGGATCGCTGCCTGAGTGAACAGCGCGACGCTGTGCGGCTCCCAGGCTGCCTTGGGGGCGTATTGCCGCTTCGCATCCGCCAGGTCTTTTTCGACCGTGTGAGCGTGCGCGAGGATGCCCTGGTTGCAGGCATCGCGGATCGTCGGATGCGTCTCGAAAGTCTCCTGGACCATGGTGCCCAGCAGGCAGGTGAAGTCGGGCAGCCCGCTGTTTGCCTTGATCAACGCGGCGCGGAAGTCGATGTAGGCAAGAACGCGTTCGCGAGGATCGGCAATCGACCGAAACGGCGCGCCGGCAAACA
Organism: Burkholderiales bacterium; assembly: GCA_031378565.1. Classification (GTDB taxonomy): domain Bacteria; phylum Pseudomonadota; class Gammaproteobacteria; order Burkholderiales; family Burkholderiaceae_C; genus JANYJJ01. The sequence continues at coordinate 2,699 of JANNEI010000669.1, read as the reverse complement.
GGTTGCCGGTCACACCCGTCCAGTGCTCGGTTGCCGCGACGGCGAGTTCGTCCTTGCTCTTGAAGTGATGAAAGAAGCTGCCCTTGGTGACACCCGCATCGCGGCAGATGTCGTCGACCGAGGTGCCCGCATAACCCTGAGCACGGATGACGTGCAAGGCGGCGTCCAGCAGTTTTCCTCTCGGGCCAGTGGTCAGTTCGAACATCATCACACTCCATACCGATTGGTCGGTATGGCAAAGATACCAACCAATCGGTATGGCGTCAAGCAGCAATTCCGGTCGCCACCTAACATTTTTGTGATCAACGACAGATTCGAGCACACCGGTTGACGAAGGACGGTGCAAGGGAACAAGCCCGCGCGCCAACCCGCCCTGCAATGTCTGCAAGGCGCATTCGCAACTCAAGGAGCTCCACATGTTCACGTCTTCCAAAGGCTTTCAGATTGCTTCCGCCGCTGCCGCACTGGCCCTGTCGGCCGCCGCTTTCGCCGCCACCCCACCGGCCGGCAGCTCGGGCAAGGCGGTCGCCGCCAGCGACAAGGTGCACTGCTACGGCATCAACAGCTGCAAGGGCCAGGCCGATTGCAAGACCGCCACGCACGACTGCAAGGGCATGGGTTCGTGCAAGGGCCAGGGCTTCAAGGGCGTTGCGGCGGCGCAGTGCCTGAAAGACGGCGGCACCATCGGCGACCTGTGACCCGCTCATCGACTGCGTCGTGACTGAAGCACGCACGGCGATGGCTGCGCTGCGACCCTCGCCCGGCTTCGGGCTGGGGTTGCGCACGCAGCATTACGCCGATTTTCTGGACGCGCCGCAGCGCGTCGACTGGCTGGAACTGCTGTCCGACAACTACCTGGTGCCGGGCGGCAAACCGCTGGTGATGCTGGACCGCATCCGTGCCGACTACCCGGTGGTGATGCACGGGGTGGCGCTGTCCATCGGCGCGGCCGACGGGCTCGACGAAAACTACCTGGACGCCCTGGCTGCCTTGGCCGATCGGGTTCAGCCGCTGTGGATTTCCGATCATTTGTGCTGGACGGGCGTGCACGGGCGCGTGCTGCACGACCTGTACCCGCTGCCCTATTCCGAAGCCGCACTGGCGGTGGTGGTGCGCAATGTGCAGCGTGTGCAAGAGCGGCTGAAGCGGTCGCTGGTGCTCGAGAACGTGTCGAGCTACGTCGGCTTTTCGGCCTCCAGCATGACCGAATGGGAATTCATCAGCGAGGTCTGCGCACGCACCGGCTGCCGGCTGCTGCTGGACGTCAACAACATCCATGTGAGCAGCATCAACCACGGTTTCGACGCGCATGAATTCCTGCGCGGCGTGCCGGCCGGGCGGGTGCAGCAAATTCACCTGGCCGGCCACTCCGACCGCGGCGATCACATCATCGACACCCACGACCAGCCGGTGGCCGATGCGGTGTGGGCGCTGTACACCGAAGCGCTGTCGTTGTGCGGCCCGGTGGCCACGATGATCGAACGCGACGACCACATTCCGCCGCTGGCCGAGCTGGTGGCCGAACTGGACCACGCGCGCGCGCTGGCCGCCCGGGTGCTTGCGCAGGCCGAGGCGTTCGCGTGAACCAGAACCTGCTCTCCTTGCAGACCCAGTTCCAGCGGCACATGCTGGGTGATGCCGAGGCCAATGCCGATGCGTCGCCCTTGCTCGCAGGCAGCGCCGAGCGTCGCGCGCTGGGCCTGGCCATCTACGCGAATGCCTACCGACAGCGACTGGTCGATGCGCTGGCCGACGCGCACGCCAAGACCTGCGCGGTGCTGGGCGCGCAGGCGTTCGAGGCCGCCGCGCTGCGCTACATCGCCGAGCATCCGCCCACCACCCGCAGCCTGCGCTGGTTCGGTGCCGGCCTGGCCAGCCATCTGCGCACCGAATTGCCGCACCTGCCGCAGCTTGCCGAGCTGGCGCAGCTCGACTGGGCGCTGCGCCGCGCCTTCGACGGGCCCGACTCGTCCGTGCTGGCGGCCGCCGACCTGTCCGCTGTGCCGCCACACGCCTGGGCGAACTTGCACCTGATGTTGGTGCCCACCACCGAGTTGCTGCGCTTCGAGCACAACACCGTGGCGGTGTGGCAGGCGCTGGACGACGAGGCCGAGGTGCCGCCGGCTGAGCGGGCTGCGGCGGCCGTGGACTGGCTGGTCTGGCGCAAGGGCCTGCAACCGCACTTTCGCTCGCTCCATACGGTAGAAGCGGCCCTGCTGAGGGCGATGCTCGGTGGTGCCAGCTTTGCGCAGGCGTGCGAACTGGCGCAGGCAGAGTCCGACGAGGACGGTGCCGCCCGCATCGGTGGCTGCTTGCGCCAATGGCTGGAAGACGACGTGCTGAGCGGCGTGGTGAGCGGCGAGGTGATGCAGGGCGAGTCGGCCGGCTGAACTTCAGCTTTGAGCCAGCAGGGCCTCCAGCGTCAGCAACGAGTCGGCCTCGTGCAGGGGCTTGTCGCTGCGGATGCGCAGCATGCGCGGGAAGCGCACCGCGATGCCGCTCTTGTGGCGCGGGCTGCGGTTGATGCCTTCGAAACCCAGCTCGAAAACGAGCGAAGGCTTGACGCTGCGCACCGGGCCGAACTTTTCCAGCGTGGTCTGCCGGATCACACGGTCGATGGACTTGAACTCCTCGTCGGTCAAGCCCGAGTACGCCTTCGCGAAGGCCACCAGCTGCAGCGCGCCGTCCACCGCCGGCAC
>JANNEI010000757.1:0-3876 GCA_031378565.1 Burkholderiales bacterium | reverse complement strand
CTTCGGCGGCCGCGGCTCGAAGCAGGCCTTCGAAATGGACCGCGCTCTGAACACCCAGCGCGCCGACAAATACTGGGTCGAAGAAGTCAGTGGGTCGAACAGCTTCGTGCAGCGCAGCAAGCGCATGGTGCTGCGCGTGGCGCACTACAAGAGCGGCGGCGAGCTCGAAGCCGAATACCAGCAGCGCAAGGCGGCTGGCACCTTGAAGCCTTGAACTGAATCCAAGCAATGACAGCCAACCTCAACCGCCGCCAGTTGCTGGCCGCCAGCTCCGCATTGCCCTTCGGCCTGAGCTTCAGCCAACGTTCAATGGCTGCCGACTGGCCCGCCATTCAACGCGCAGCGCGCGGCCAGACCGTTTACTTCAACGCCTGGGCCGGCAGCGAACGCATCAACGCCTACCTTCAGTGGGCCGGTGCCGAGGTGGAGAAGCGCTGGGGCGTGAAGCTCGAACACGTGAAGATTTCCGACACGGCTGAAGTCGTCAAGCGCGTGCGTGCCGAGAAGCAGGCCGGGCGAATCAGCGATGGTTCGGTCGACGCGGTGTGGATCAACGGCGAAAACTTTCTGGCGATGAAGCGCGACGGCCTGCTGTTCGGCCCGTTTGCCGAGGGCCTGCCGAGTTATGCCGGTGTGGACACGCTGGGCAAGCCGACGACCAAGGTCGATTTCTCCGAGCCGGTCGACGGCATGGAAGCACCCTGGGGCATGGCCCAGCTCACCTTCTATGCCGATGGCAAGAAGGTGGCGCAGCCGCCGCGCAGCATGGCGGAACTGGTCGACTTCGCGAAGCGCAACCCCGGCCGCGTCACCTACCCCAAGCCACCCAACTTCCACGGCACCACCTTCCTGAAGCAGATGCTGCTGGAGGCGCACACCGACCGCAAGCCGTTCTACGCGCCGGTGCAGACCGACGCCTTCGCGCGGTTGACGGCTCCGATGTGGGCCACGCTCGACGCGCTGCACCCCGCGCTGTGGCGGCAGGGCAAGCAGTTTCCGGCCAGCAACACGGCCATGCGCCAGATGCTGGTCGACGGTGAGCTGCTGATCAACCTGACCTTCAACCCGAACGAAGCCGCGAGCGAGATTGCCGACAAACGCCTGGCCGACTCGGTGGTGAGCTGGCAGCACGCGGCCGGGGCCATCGGCAACACCCACTTCCTGGCGATTGCGTTCAACGCGCGCGCCAAGGAAGGTGCGCAGGTGCTGGTCGATTTTCTGCTGTCGCCGCAGGCCCAGGCGCGCAAGGCCGACATCCGCTTCTGGGGCGACCCGACCGTGCTGGCGGTGGACCGCCTGACCGCCGCCGACAAGGCGTTGTTCGCGCAGGCCGCCGTGCCGGGCGCGGTGCTGCAAAGCGCGCCCGCGCTGCCCGAGCCGCACGCGTCGTGGGTCGAGGCCATCGAACGCGAATGGCTGAAACGCTACGGGCAGTGAGTTCGCAAGGCCGGCCCTGGTGGGGCCTGCCGGCCGTCGCGTTTGGTCTGCCGCTGCTGGCGGCGCTGGGTCTGGGCGTGGGTCAGGCGCTCGATGCGACGGCCTGGACGCAACTGTTCGCTGACACGCAATTCGCGCCTGCACTGCGCCTAAGTCTGTGGGTCGGCAGCGTCAGCATGCTGCTCGCGCTGGTGTCGATGCTGTGGCTGGTCACGCGGCTGCACGGCAGCCTCGCCTGGGACCGCATGCAGGCCTCGCTGGGTGGTTTGCTGGCCATGCCGCACGCCGCCTTCGCGGTGGGCCTGGCACTGCTGCTGATGCCCAGCGGCTTGCTGTCGCGGCTGCTTGCGCTGGCCACCGGCTGGGCTTCGCCGCCCGACATCGCCACCGTGCAAGACCCGGCCGGCCTCGCGCTGATCCTCGGCCTTGTGCTGAAAGAAGTGCCTTTCCTGCTCTGGAATGTGGCGGCGCAATTGCAGCGAGTCGGTCAGGGTGCCGAGCTGACACGCCAATTGCAGGTGGCGGCCACCCTGGGTTATTCGCCCACAAGCGCCTGGGCGCGCGTGCTGTGGCCGCAGTTGCTGCCGCGGCTGGCCTTGCCGCTGCTGGCGGTGTGGGCCTACAGCTTCACCGTGGTCGACATGGCGCTGGTGCTCGGCCCGACGCGGCCGCCCACGTTGGCCGTGCTGGCCTGGCAGTGGCTGCAGGACGCCGACGAATCGATGAACCGGCAGGGTGCAGCGGCGGCCCTGCTGCTGACCGGCGTGATGGCCGCGGTGGCACTGCTCAGCGTGCTGGCCTGGCGCGGCCTGCTGCCGGCCCTGCTGCGTCGCTGGACGCGCGGCGACAGACCGTTGCTGGTCGCACGCCGCTTCAGCCTGCTGCCCTCGGCCGCAGCCGGCGTTTACGCGGCCGTGCTGGCGTTGCTGCTGTTCACCTCGCTGGTTGGCGTGTGGAGCTACCCGGCGCTGTGGCCCGCGCGCTGGTCGCTCGATGCGTGGCAGACGGTGGCCACAAGCCTGCCGACGCTGGGCGTGACGGCGCTGCTGGCCGTGCTGTCGGCCAGCAGCGGCTTGCTGCTGGCGGTGGCGTGGATGGAAACCGCGCCTGCGCACTGGGACGGGCGCGCGGCGTGGCTGGTCTTCGTGCCGATGCTGGTGCCCGGCGTGCTGCTGGTGAGCGGGCTTTACCGCGTCACGCTGACCCTGGGTCTGGATGGTCGACTCGGCGGCCTGTGGCTGGCACACAGCCTGTACGTCGCGCCGTATGTGCTGGTGGCGCTGGCACCGGCGTACCGCAGCTTCGACGTGCGCATCGAGCAGACTGCGCATGCGCTCGGCCGCAGCCACGCCGCCTTTTTGTGGCGCGTCAAATGGCCGATGCTGCTGGCACCGCTGGCGGCGGCGTTCGCGGTCGGTTTCGCGGTCAGCGTGACGCAGTACCTGAGCACGCAATTCATCGGCGCGGGCCGCTACGCCAGCGTCACCACCGAGGCGCTGACGCTGGCCTCGGGCGGGCAGCGCAACCTGTCGGCGGCGTTCGCGGTGTTGCAGGGCTTGCTGCCCGCGGCGGTGTTCGCAGCCGCGTGGTGGCTCGGCCAAAGGCAGGCGCGCACGCTGGCGGTGCACAGCAGCGCGAGGGCCTGATGCTCGAACTCGACAGCATCACGATTGCGGTGATCGACACCACAGTGGCAGAAAGCTTTTCCGAGCAGCGGCATTTGCTCCCTCTGCCAGGGGGAGAGGGAGAAACAAAAAAATCTCTCACACGGTCAGCCTGCCGCGTGCTGATCCGCAACCTGTCGGCGCAGGTCGCGCCGGGCCAGGTGTTGGTGGTGATGGGCGACAGCGGCTCCGGCAAATCGTCGCTGCTGGCGATGATCAGCGGCACGTTGCCGGCAGAATTCAGGGTCGGCGGGCGCATTCGCCTGGGCGGCCGCGAGATTCAGAACCTGCCCACCGTGCAGCGGCGGGTCGGTATGCTGTTTCAGGATGACCTGCTGTTTCCCCACATGAGCGTGCTCGACAACCTGCTGTTTGCGCTGCCCGTAGAAGGCTCGCGCACGCAACGCATCGCGCAGGCGGAGGCCGCACTGCACAGTGCCGACCTGGCCGGCTACGGCGCGCGATGGCCGGCCAGCCTGTCGGGCGGCCAGCGGGCGCGCGTGTCGGTGCTGCGCGCCTTGCTGGCGCAGCCGCAGGCGCTGCTGCTGGACGAACCGTTCTCGCGCCTCGACGCCAGCCTGCGCCAGCGCTTTCGCCGCTTCGTGTTCGAGCGACTGAGCGCGCAAGGCATCCCGGCGGTGCTGGTCACGCACGATCCGCAGGACGTGCCGGCGGGGGCACAGCTGATCGAGTTGCCAGCGGAGCCCGGCGGTGCTTGACCGCGTTGCCCTGCAACTGCTGCGGCCGGGGTTGGACGCGGCCGCGCGCGGCCTGG
>JANNEI010000627.1:0-3964 GCA_031378565.1 Burkholderiales bacterium | reverse complement strand
CCAGTCGACCAGTGTTTCCGTGTCGGGCCGCGGTACCAGCACGCGCGCGTCCACCCGCAGCATCAGGCCGTGAAACTCCTTCTCGCCGAACAGGTAGGCCAGCGGCTCGCCGGCCGCGCGGCGCGCCAGCCAGCTGCGGTATCGGTCTGACTGCCCGGTCGAGAGTGGCGCGTCGTCGTGCGCGATCAACCAGCTTCTCGACCGGTCCAGACACCTGGCCAGCAGCAACTGCGCATCCAGGCTGTCCACGCCGCACGTTCGCGCCTCGGCCAACGCCGCCCGCACCGACAGCTCGCTCATCCTTCGCCGCTTTCCAGCGCCGCCAGTTGCTCGGCGGACTGCGCCGCTTGCAGCGCGGCGGTCACTTCAGTCAGGTCGCCGTCGAGGATCGACTGCAGCTTGTACAGCGTCAGGTTGATGCGGTGGTCGGTCAGCCGGCCCTGCGGGAAGTTGTAGGTGCGGATGCGGTCGCTGCGGTCGCCGCTGCCGATCAGGCCCTTGCGCGTGGCGGCCTCTTTCGACGCGCGTTCGCTGCGGTCTTTCTCGCGGATGCGCGCCACCAGCACCGCCATCGCCTTGGCCTTGTTGCGGTGCTGCGAGCGGTCGTCCTGGCACTCGGCCACGGTGCCGGTGGGCAGGTGGGTGATGCGGATGGCGCTGTCGGTCTTGTTCACGTGCTGGCCGCCGGCACCGCTGGCGCGGAAGGTGTCGATGCGCAACTCGGCCGGGTTCAGCTGAATCTCCTCGGCTTCATCGGGCTCGGGCAGCACGGCCACCGTGCAGGCGCTGGTGTGGATGCGGCCTTGCGTCTCGGTGGTCGGCACGCGTTGCACCCGGTGGCCGCCGGATTCGAACTTGAGGCGGGCATAGACGTCGTCGCCCTCGACGCGCAACACCAGTTCCTTGTAGCCGCCCAGGTCGGACAGGCTTTGCGACATCACCTCGGTGCGCCAGCCGCTGCGTTCGGCGTGGCGCAGGTACATGCGTGCCAGGTCGGCGGCGAACAGCGCCGACTCGTCACCGCCGGTGCCGGCGCGAATCTCGACGAAGGCATTGCGCGAATCGTCCGGGTCGCGCGGCAGCAGCGAGGCCTGCAACTCGGCGTGCAGGCGGTCCATGTCGGCCTGCGCGGCGGCCACTTCATCGCGCGCCATGTCGGCCATCTCGGGGTCGCTCAGCAGCTCGCGTGCCGACGCGCCGTCACGCTCTCGCTGCTCGAAGCGATTGAACCGCTCGACGACGCCCGAGACTTCGGCGTGCTCGCGCGTCAGCTCGCGAAAGCGCTTCATGTCGGCGGCGATGCTGCCGTCCGCCAAGGTGGCGTCCAACTCGCCCAGCCGCATGGCCAGACGTTCGAACTGTTGTCGCAAGGAAGCTTTCATCGGTGGGCTCTGTGACGCGGCGGGCGCGGTGGCGGGCAATTGGGCCGGGGCGCGGCACGTGGTGAAACACGTCGATCGCTGCGGCCCGGGCGGGCGCAGCGCCGCTAACGCCGGGTGTCGCCGGGCCGGCCGTTGCCGCGCAGGAACAGGCGCGAGACGGTCTGTGCCAGCTCGGCGCGCTGCTCGCCGTCGGCGGCGTTCAGTTCTGCCAGCGTGCCGTGCAGCATCTTCTGGGTCAGGCCGCGCGACAGCGCCTCCAGCACCACGTCGATGCTCTCGCCCTTGGCCAGCAGCTTGCGGGCGCGCGCCACCTCGGCAGCGCGCCAGTCATCGGCCTGCGCGTTGATGGCCTGGATCAAAGGCACCGAACCGCGCTGGTCGAGCCAGTTCACGAAACCCTGCACGCCGTTTTCGATGATGGCCTCGGCCTGCAGCACCGCGGCCTGGCGCTTTTCACCGGCGGTCTGCACCAGGGCCGACAGGTCGTCGACGGTGTAGAGATACACGTCGGAGAGCCGGGCCACCTCGGGCTCGATGTCTCGCGGCACTGCCAGGTCGACCATGAACATCGGCCGCCGCTTGCGCGCCTTCAGCGCCCGCTCGACCGCGCCCAGCCCGATCAGCGGCAACGCGCTGGCGGTGCATGAAATCACCACGTCGAACTCATGCAGCCGCTCGGGCAGATCGGCCAGCCGCATGGCCTCGCCACCAAAACGCGCGGCCAGCGCCTCGCCACGTTCCAGCGTTCGGTTGGCGATCGCCATCGCCCGCGGGTTGCGGGCCGCGAAATGCGTCGCCACCAGGTCGATCATCTCGCCGGCACCGACGAACAGAACCTTCAACTCGCTCAGGTCCTCGAACAGCTGCCCGGCCAGGCGCACCGACGCGGCCGCCATGCTGATGGAGTGCGAGCCGATCTCGGTCGAGGTGCGCACTTCCTTGGCCACGGCAAACGAGCGCTGGAACATCTGGTGCAGGGTGGTTCCCAGCGTGCCGGCGGAGTCGGCCTCGCGCACCGCCTGCTTCATCTGGCCGAGGATCTGCGGCTCGCCCAGCACCATCGAGTCGAGCCCGCTGGCCACACGAAAGGCATGACGAGCCGCCGCGCCGTCGTGCAGCACATAGGTGTGGCCGCTCAGGGTGCTGCCGCCCACGCCGCCCACGCCGGCCAGCCACTCCATTGCCGGTGCGAGCAGCGCCGGGTCGGCCCCCACGTACAGTTCGGTGCGGTTGCAGGTGGAGACGATGGCGGCCTCGTGGGCGTGCGCCAGTCGCTGCCGAAGGGCCTGCAGCGTGGGTGCCAGCTGGTCGGGCGCGAACGCGAACCGCGCACGCAAATCCAGCGGCGCAGTGGTGTGGTTCAAGCCGACGGCGAACACGGTCATGCCGGAATTATAAAATTTAGCGCCGTGCCGAGTGTCGGACCGCTGCGGCAGGCCTGATGCGCGAAGGATTTGCCGACGCTCACAATCACCGAAACCTGGAGAACCGCTCACGATGGGGCCGTTGGACGCACTGTGGCACCTGCTCAACCTGTTCGCCCCCGCCGTGGGGGTGGGCCTGCTGACGGCGCTGTTCACCAAACTGTTGTGGCGCCGTGAGTTGAAGGGCGTGGGCTGGTTGCGCCTGGGTTTTTGGGCCAGCGGCGCGTCGATGCTGGTGTTGCTGGCCGGCCTGGTGTTCTTCGGGCGCGACGGCAAGATGGCCAGCTACGGCGCGATGCTGCTGGCCTGTGCGCTGAGCCTGTGGTGGCGCGGCTTCGTGGCGCGACGCTGACGCTGATACCGGCGCGGCCGGTCGCCGCTTAGACCAGGGCTGGCGTCGCCTGGTTTTCGCGCACCAGCACCTCGCCCCGCAGTGAGTGCGCGCGCGATTCTGTGATGGTCACGTCGATCATCTGCCCGATCAACCTCGGCTCGCCCTTGAAGTTGACGATGCGGTTGCACTCGGTGCGGCCGGTGAGCTCGGCGCTGTCCTTGCGTGACACGCCTTCGACCACGATGCGCTGAACCGTGCCCACGCGCGAGTCGCTGATCAGCCTGGCGTTGTCCTCGATCACCGCCTGCAGGTGCTGCAGACGCGTCAGCTTCACTGCCTGCGGTGTGTCGTCCGCCAGGTTGGCGGCCGGCGTGCCGGGCCGCGGGCTGTAGATGAAGCTGAAGCTGAAGTCGAAGCCCACATCGGTGATCAGCTTCATCATGCGGGTGAAGTCGTCTTCGGTTTCGCCGGGGAAGCCGACGATGAAGTCGCTGGACAGGCTGATGTCGGGCCGCACCGCACGCAGCTTGCGCACCGTGCTCTTGTATTCCATCGCGGTGTAGCCGCGCTTCATCGCCATCAGGATGCGATCGCTGCCGTGCTGCACCGGCAGGTGCAGGTGGCTCACCAGTTGCGGCACGCGTGCGTACACGTCGACCAGCCGCTGCGTGAACTCGTTCGGGTGGCTGGTGATGTAGCGGATGCGCTGCACACCGGGAACCTGGGCCACGTATTCGATCAGCAGCGCCAGGTCGGCAACGTCGCTGGTGGTGCCCATCGTGCCGCGGTAGGCGTTCACGTTCTGCCCCAGCAGCGTCACTTCC
>JANNEI010000571.1:0-7712 GCA_031378565.1 Burkholderiales bacterium | reverse complement strand
GCGAACGGGTCGAGCACGCCGCGAAGCTCAGGCTTGATGGCAGCGCTGTTGACGTTGAAAGACACGTCGTTCGGAACGTTCAGCTTCAGGCGGTTGTCGGCCGTGCGGCTGACTTCCACCCCGGTTCCGCGCGTGGCCTGTTCCATGGCCTTGCGGCGGTCTTCCATGCGCTTGGACCACAAATTGCCGCCGACCGCGCCGAGGGCACCGCCGATGACCGCGCCGGTGCCGGCATTGCCGCCGGTGGCGGAACTGAGAACAGCTCCGGCGATGGCACCGATGCCGGCACCCTTGGCCGTGCCTTGCTGGCGCTCGCTCATGTCGGCGCAGCCGACCATCAGGAAGGCGGCAACGGAAACGCTGCACAGCGCAGTGCGCGGGAAATATGAATTCGACATGCTCATCTCCTGAAGTTCACGGCCGACCATGTGTGGTGGCGTCTGGTGATTGTGTACGCGCCAGCACATCGAATGTGTCAGAACACAAGCTTGGCGGATGTCAGCGCTGGCCTACGTGCCGGCACTTCCGACCGTCACTGATCGAACTGCAGCGCCGCCAGCCGCGCATACAGACCGCCCAACGCCTGCAACTCGGTGTGGGTGCCGGTCTCGACGATCTGCCCAGCCTCCATCACCACGATGCGGTCGGCCCGCTGCACGGTCGACAGCCGGTGCGCGATGACCAGGGTCGTCCGGTCCTTCATGGCCGATTCGAGCGCCGCCTGCACCATGCGTTCGCTTTCGGCGTCGAGCGCGCTGGTGGCTTCGTCCAGCAGCAGCAGCGGCGGGTTCTTCAGCATCGCGCGGGCGATGCTGATGCGCTGCCGCTGGCCGCCGCTCAGGCGCACGCCGCGCTCGCCCAGAAAGGTTTCGTAACCCTCGGGCAGGGCGCTGATGAAGTCGTGGGCGTAAGCCGCTTTGGCCGCCTCGATCACCTCGGCATCGCTGGCCAGAGGCCGGCCGTAGCGGATGTTTTCCATTGCGTTCGCGCTGAACACCACGCTGTCCTGCGGCACGATGCCGATGCGCCCGCGCAGCGCGTCGAGTGACAGGTTCTTCACCGACACGCCGTCGATGCTGACGGTGCCGTCGGTCACGTCGTAGAACCGCAGCAGCAGCTGAAACACGGTGCTCTTGCCGGCCCCGCTCGGCCCGACCAGGGCCACCGTTTCACCGGGCCGGATGTCGAGCGTGAAGTGCGACAGCGCGGCTTGCGTCGGCCGAGACGGATAGCGAAAACTCACCGCGTGCAGTGTCAGCGACGAGCCGCGTTGCACCACCGGCAGCGGGACGGGCCGGGCGGGTGATTTGATGGGCGACTGCGTGGCCAGCAGCTCCATCAGCCGCTCGGTGGCACCGGCCGCACGCAGCAGGTCGCCGTACACCTCGGCCAGCACCGCCACACCGCTGACCAGGATGATCACGTACACCACCGTCTGCCCCAGGTGGCCGGCGCTGATCTCGCCGCGCACCACGGCCTGCGTGCCCTGGTACAGGCCCCAAAGAAGCGCGCCGAAGGTGGCGGTGATGATGAAGCCGACCAGCAGCGAACGCATGCGGGTGCGGCTGATGGCGGTGGCGAAGGCGTTCTCGGTCGAGCGGTCGAAGCGCTCGGCCTCGCGACCCTCTTGCGTGTAGCTCTGCACCACCGGAATCGCGTTCAGCACCTCGGCCGCAATCGCGCTCGAATCGGCCACCCGGTCCTGGCTGGCGCGGCTGAGCTTGCGGATGCGCCGCCCGAAGTAGACCGAAGGCAGCACCACCAGCACCAGGATGCCCAGCACCTGAGACATCACCACCGGGTTGGTGATGACCAGCATCGTCATCGCGCCGATGCCCATCACCGCGTTGCGCAGCCCCATGCTCAGCGACGAGCCCACCACGGTCTGCACCAACGTCGTGTCGGTGGTCAGGCGGCTCAGCACCTCGCCGGTCTGCGTGGTCTCGAAGAACTCGGGGCTCTGCTTGACCACATGCGCGTACACCGCGCTGCGCAGGTCGGCGGTCACCCGCTCGCCCAGCCAGCTGACCATGTAGAAGCGCAACGCCGAGAACAGGCCCAGCGCCGCGCCCACGCCGAACAGTGCGAAGAAGTGTTCGCGCAGCGCCATCACGCGTTCGCCGGGGTCGGTGGCGACGATGCCCTGGTCGATCAGCGACTTGAGCGCCACCGGAAGCACCAGCGTGCTGACGGCTGCCAGCACCAGAAACAAAACCGCCAGCGCAATCCGGCCGCGGTACGGGCGCAGGAAGGGCAGCAGCCCGCTGAGCGAACGGACGTTCTTGGCGGGCACCGGTGCCGTGCTGAACGCGGGGTTGGCTGCCGATGCGGCAGCAGGAGAAATTGCGGGTGCGGGTGCGGTCATGCGCGCAGTCTACTGACCCGTGCGTTACAGCCGGTGCGGCTACAGCCGCAGCGCCGCGGCGTAGCCGGTCATCTCCAGGTAGCCGCTGCCGATGCGCTGGCCCGCTGCGTCGCGCAATTCGCTGAGGCCTTCCCAGTAGATCGAGCCGGTGCTGTTGCGGCTGTCCAGTTCCTGGTTGTCGAGCAGAGAGGTGACGCCGAAGCGGCCGGCCGGGGTTTGCAGTGTCCACGCCACCGGATAGACCGCGTTCGATGCTGCGCTGCGCCAGCTTCGTTCCGCCGTGAAGCGAACCTCGTCCGGTCCGAACACGATGAGCCTGCCGTCGGCGCGACGGAAGCTGCCGCCGGCGTACAGCGCATTGCCGTCTGCGCGCCGCAGGCGGAAGGCCGTCAGCGCGCTGCCGTCATCCAGGTTCATGCCGATCCAGTCCCAGCCGACCGCCTCGGCGCCGAGCAGCGAGTTGCTCCACTCGTGGTCGAACCAGGCTCGGCCGCGCACGCTCGCGGACTTGCCGTCGCGTTTGAGCTGCCCGCTGACCGCGAGATGCGGCAGGCTGTAATAGTGGCTCGCCTGTTCGGGCCACGGCCCCTTGCGCGAGAAGCCCGCGTCGCCTTGCAGGAGCACCGGCTGGGTGGCGATCAGCACGAGGTCGAATTCGAAGTGTTCGGTGGCGATTCGCGTGCGGTATCGGCTCGCGTTCGCGGGCCCGTCTCGATCCAGCGTCCAGCCGCCCAGCTTCAGCTTCGTGTCGCCCTCGGCGGCCGACGCGCGTCCGAATCCGGCGCGCGCGATGCGCTGGTCGTGGCGCATGCGGCCTGCCCCCAGGTCGGTCAACGCCACGTGCGCGAAGTGCAACTGGCTGGCGGCAAAGCGGCTCGGGTGGTCGGCCGCAACGCCGGTGCGTGAGCGGAAGAAGGTGATCTGGAAGCCGAAGGTCTCGGCCCCGCTTTCGAGTTTGCCGGTGACGTACCACCACTCGGTGCGCGTGTCGGGGTGGGCACCGAAGTCGGCGGGGAAGACCAGTGGGCGCGGGCCAATGCCGGCTGCGTGTGCGGCGTCGGCACAAGGCAGCGCGAGTGCCGCCCCCGACAGCAGCAGGGCGCGTCGTTGAAGATTCGGGCTCCCTCCCTCTTGATGGGGGAGGGCAGGGGAGGAGGTGAACTCTCCCAACACAAACCGTTCCGGTGCCACGCTTTCACCTCCATCCCCCCTGCTGGGCGCGTCTGGGCTTGCAGGCCCAGACCGCTTCGCGGGCTCGCCGCAGGCGGCTCGAAAGCCCCGCTTCGCCCTTCCCCCGTCGAGGTGGAAGGAGCCATTCAAACGCGCCAACGTCATCACCAATCCTCCTTCACCGCCAGCGCCATCTGGCGCCCCGCCGCGCTGCGCGCCGACAGCCAGGCGGTGGCTGTGCCGGCCAACATCACCGCGGCACACAGCAGCGCCAGCCGGCCCCAGGGCAGCAGCAAATCCATCGTCCAGTGAAAGCTTTGCGGGTTCACCACATGCACCAGCACCACGCTGACGGCCAGGCCCAACCCCAGTCCCAGCAGTGCGCCGGTGGCCGTCCACACCGCGCCTTCCACCGCCACCACGGTCAGCACCTGCGCGCGCGTCAGCCCCAGGTGCGCGAGCAGGCCGAATTCCTTGCGGCGGGCCAGCACCTGCGCTGAAAAACTGGCCGCGATGCCGAACAGGCCGATCGCGATCGCCACCGCCTGCAGCCAGTACGTGACGGCGAAGCTGCGGTCGAAGATGCGCAGCGAGATGCTGCGAATTTCACCGACCGCCGCAAACTCCAGCAGCGCCCCGTCGAAGCCGCGCGCCGTCGCGCGTTCGCGCAGCACTTGCTGCACCGTGGCCAGGCTGGCTGCGGGTTGCAGCCACAGCGCCAGGTCGTTGATGCGGGTGTCGCCGGTCAGGCGCTGGTAGTCGGCGGCGGCCAGCGTGACGGCACCGAACTGCCGCGCGTAGTCGCGCCAGACACCGCGCACGAACACGCTCGCGCGTCGCCCGTCGGGCAGCGGCAACTCGAAGCGCGAACCCGCCGCCGCGCCGTACAGCGCGACCATCGCCTCGCTCACAAATGCCGCGGTTTCGCCCGCCGGCAGCGGCACCAGTTCACCGACCAGCGGCAGCGCCTTGGCGGGGTCGGCGAGCGGCCTGGCGATGATGTAGACCGCCGGGCGCTTGGGATCGATCTGCACCTGCGACACGCGCTGCGCTTCGACGCGCAGAACACCTGCGATGCCGGCCGCATCGCTGACCAGCGCGGGCGGCAGCGTGACCACATCGCCGGCCGAGGTGCTGGCCGCGGCGCGGGCATACAGGTCGGCGGGCAGCACGGTGTCCAGCCACTGCGTCACCGATTCGCGAAAGCTCGCCACCATCACCGTCAGCGCCACCGACAGGCTCAGGCTGGCCACCACGCCGGCCACCGCGATGGTGGCGGTGTGGCGCTGGTGGCGCGCGCGCTCCACCGCCAGCAGGGCCAGCGGATGCGCAGGCGGTTTCAGCCACGACAGCAACACGCCCACGCCACTCGGCACGCAGGCAATGCCGCCCAGCAACAGCAGGGCGACCGACACATACGCGGCCAGCGGCAGGTCGAAAATCGGCGGCAGCAAGGCCAGCAACAGACTCGCCGCCAGCATCGCCGGCCCCAGCCACGCCAAGGCGTTGTGATGCGTGGCATCGCCCAGGCCTTTCAACGCCTGAGCCGGGGCCAGTCGCTGCGCTGCCCGCGCCGGCACCCAGCCCCCGACCACCGCGGCCAGCACGCCCAGGGCACCATAGATCAGCGCTGCGCCCGTGCTGAATTGCAGTGTCGGTGTGACACCCGGAAAGTAGCCGCCGCCCAGGTCGCCGGCCAGCAGGCGCAGGGCCAGTGCCGCCAGCGCCGTGCCCAGCGCCAGGCCCAGCAGGCTGCCGACGGAGCCGAGCAGGGCCGACTCCAGCAGCACCAGGCGCAGCCTCTGGCGCGCCGTCATGCCCAGCACCCCCAGCAGCGCCAGTTGCGGCTGCCGTTTCGCGACCGACAGCGAGAGGATCGAGAACACCAGAAAGGCCCCGGTGAACATCGCCACCAGCGCCAGCACGGTCAGGTTCACGCGGTAAGCGCGCGACAGGTTGGACACGCGCTGCGCCGCTTCATCGGGCAGCGCCGCGCGCACGCCCTCGGGCAGCGCCAGTTGCTTCAGCACCGCGTCGCGGTCGGCCCCCGGCTGCAGCCTCACGTCGATGCGGCTCAGGCGGCCCAGCCAGCCGAAGCTGGCCTGCGCGCCGGCAATGTCCAGCACCGCCAGCGCGGCACCGCCCGCAGCCACGCTGCCTTGCACGCGCAACGCGGCGATGCCTTGCGGCGTCTGCACGCGCAGCGTCGCGACGTCACCCAGCTTCTGGCGCGCGGCGGCGTTCAGGAACACGGCTTGCGGGTCGAACAGCGCAAAGCGGTCGGCGTTCTTGTCCGGCCGCGGCAACAGCGCAGGCGACAAGGGTGCGGCCACCAGCGCGTCCAGCCCCAGCACGCGCAGCGGCACGCGCTGGCCCTGCGCGTTCAGCGCCTGGGTTTCGATGTCCACCACCGGGCTGGCCAGGGCGATCTGCGGGTGGGCGGCCACGCGTTCGTACAGCGCCTCGTCGAAGCCGCTGCGTTGGGCGCGCAACTCGAAGTCGGGGTCGCCGTTGACCGAGCGCACCGCGGAGCTGAATTCGCTCAGCGCCGACTGGTTGATGAGCTGCACAGAAAACGCCAGCGCCACCCCCAGCATCACCGCCAGCAGGGCCGCCGAGCTGCGCCACGGGTGGTGGCGCAGCTCGGGCCACGAGAGTTGGCGCAGCAGGGCGAACCTGGCACCCCGCCGTGGGTCACTCGCCGCGATCGTCATCGACCGAATCCGTTGCGGCAGCTTGCACCTGGCGGCCTGCGGCCCGCCACGCATCGATGCCGCCGGCCAGCGGTCGCACGTTGACGAAGCCGCGCTCCAGCAGCTTGCGCGCGCCGAGCACCGCCGATGCATCGTTGGGGCAGGCGCAATAGACCACCACCAGCGCGTCCTTCGGATGCGCCAGCAGTTCCGCCATCTGCATGTCGTCGGCGGCGGCCAGCGCGCCGGGAATGCAGCCTTCGTCGCGCGCGGCCGGCGAGCGCACATCGATGATCAGTGGCCGCTCCCCGCGGTCCAGCAGTTCGCCCAGCGCCTGCACCGACACACGCGCCATGCGCAACTGCACATTGAAGCGGTGCCGCCGCCACCACTTCGCCGCGACGTACAGCGCCACCGCGATCGCCAGCAGCAGCAAGCCCCAGCCGCCCAGCCGGGACAGCGTGTCGACGATGTCCTCGATGGCCGGCGAGAACATCCAGCCCAGGGCCAGGCCGACACCGACCCACAGCGTGGCCCCGACGGCGTCGAAAAGCAAAAACCTGCCGCGTGCGATGTGCATCGCGCCGGCCATCGCGGTGGCCACCGAGGCGAAGCCGGGCACGAACTTCGCCACCACCAGCGAGGGCGCGCCGAAGCGCGTGAAGATCGATTCGGTCTGCCGCACGCAACTGTCTTGCGACAGCGAAATGCGGCACAGCACGCTCAGCACCCGTCGCCCGATGCGGTGGCCGATCTGGTACCAGGTGGCGTCGGCGATCAGGCAGGCCGCCACGGCGGTGCCGAGCAGCGCCAGCGGGTCGAGCTGACCGCGTGCCGCCAGCGCGCCGGTCAGCATCAGCACCGGGTACGCCGGCAGCGGCGCGCCGAGCTGCTGGGCCAGGATGTTGCCGAAGACGAACAGCAGCCCGTAGTCGGCGATCAGCCGGATCAGCAGGTCCATGCAGACGGCGACGCGTCTCTCACGTGGGGCGCGTGCATCCCGGCGCCGCTCAAGCCTGCCCCTCGCGAACCTGCCTGCGTCGGTGTTCCCCTTGCCGCTCGAACATCCAGCCCGGGTACTCGGCGGGCAGGCGGCTTGCGGCGTCGAGCTGGGTCAGGTCGTCGGCGCTCAGCGCGACGGCGGTGCACGCCATGTTGTCGGCCAGTTGCTCGGGCCGTTTGGCACCGACGATCACGCTCGTCACCTGCGGCTGGTGCAGCAGCCAGGCCAATGCGACCTGCGCCACCGACACGCCCTGCGCCTGCGCGATGGGGCGCATCGCCTCGATGCACTCGTCGGCGCGCGTGCGGTTCACCGGCGGGAAGTCGAAGTTCGTGCGGCGGCTGCCGGCTTCGGCGGTCTGGCTGCCCTGGCCGCCGGCGCGGGTGTACTTGCCGCTGAGCAGGCCGCCGGCCAGCGGGCTCCACACCATCAGCGCCACGCCTTCGCTGCGCAGCATCGGGATCAGCTCGCGCTCCAGGTC
>JANNEI010000540.1:0-2016 GCA_031378565.1 Burkholderiales bacterium | reverse complement strand
GTCAACCCGGCCGCACGGGGCGCCTTTGGCGACATTGCCGACCTCATCGGCCGCGAGCTGGGCGGGGTCATGCAGACCTTGTGGGGAGTCGAGCGCGCCGCCGAAATCGTGCGCCAGTTTCAGCACACCTTGAGCACGGGCGAGTCGTACGAGGTGCCCGAGCTGATCGACCAGCGCGCCGACCGTGGCACCACCGAATACTACGAATGGCAGATCCACCGCATCCCGCTGCCCGACGGCAGCCAGGGCGTGGTCTGCTACTTCCGCGACATCTCCGAACGTGTGCTGGCGCAGGCCGCGATCCGCGACAGCGAGATGCGTTTCCGCGCTTTTGTCATGGCCAGCGCCGACGTGGTCTACCGCATGAGCCCGGACTGGCGCGAGATGCGCCACCTGCAGGGCCGCGAGTTCATCGCCGACACCCACAGCCCGAGCACCACCTGGATGCAGGAGTACATCCACCCCGACGACCGGCCCCAGGTGCTGACCGCCATCGAAGCGGCGATCGCGGCCAAGGGCACGTTCGAGCTGGAACACCGGGTTGTGCGCGTCGACGGTGAGCTGGGCTGGACCCATTCGCGCGCCGTGCCGATGCTGGGCGCGGACGGCGAGATCGTCGAATGGTTCGGCACCGCCAGCGACGTGACGCTGGCGCGCCAGGCGCAACAGGCACTGGCCGAATCGGAAGAGCGCTACCGCAACCTCTTCAATGCCATGGACGAGGGCTACTGCATCATCGAGATGATCTTCGACGACGCCGACAAAGCCGTCGACTGGCGCTTCCTGGAAGTCAACCCGGCCTTCGCCAAACTCACCGGCCTCGACGACGCCGTGGGCCGGCGCATGCGCGACATCGCACCCGAGCATGAAGAGCACTGGTTCGAGACCTACGGCCGCGTTGCGCTGACCGGGGAGGCGGTGCGTTTTGTCAACGACGCCAAGTCGCTGCAGAACCGCTGGTTCGACTTGTATGCGCTGAAGGTGGGCGGGCCACAAAGCCGCAAGGTGGCGGTGCTGTTCACCAATATCACCGAGCGCCGCCGGACCGAAGCCGCACTGCGCGCCAGCGAAGAGCAGTTTCGCGCCACCTTCGAGAACGCCGCCATCGGCATCGTGCACGTCGGGCTCGACCACCGCTGGCTGCGTGTCAACCCGGCCATGTGCCGCCTGACCGGCTACAGCGCCGAAGAGCTGACCGCCAAGACCTTCACCGAGCTGACGCACCCCGACGACTTGCCCGGCAACCTGGACATGCTCGAGCGCCTGCTGGCCGGCGACATCCCGTCGTACGCGATCGAGAAGCGCTTCATCCACAAGAGCGGCCACCCCATCTGGGTCACGGCCACCGCGGCACTGCTGCGCGACGCCGATGGCCAGCCGCAATACTTCATCGGCGCTGTCGAGGACATCACCGAGAAAAAGGCCACGTTGGCGCAGCTGGAGCTGCAGCGCCGCTTTGTCGACAGGCTGACCCACGGCATGCCCAACACGCTGCATGTCTTCAGCCGCGCCGAGCAGCGCAACCTGTGGGTCAACCGCCACCTGGGCGACACGCTGGGCTACGCCGAGCACGACATCGAGCAGATGGGCCGCGGCTTCATGCAGCAGGTGCTGCACCCGCAGGACACGGCGGCGATGGAGGCTCACCTCGAGCGTGTGTTTGCCGCCGCCGACAGCGAGGTCCTCGACATCGAGTACCGCGTGCGCGACCGCTCGGGCCACTGGCGCTGGCTGCGCCAGAGCGACACCGTTTTCCGCCGCGACGCCGAAGGCCGGGCGGTGGAACTGGTGGGCACCGCCACCGACGTCACCGCACGCAAGCGCATCGAAGCCGAGTTGATCCGCGCGCTGGCCGCGGCCGAAGGCGCCAACCGGGCGAAGTCGGACTTCCTGTCGAACATGAGCCACGAGTTGCGCTCGCCGCTGAACGCGATGCTGGGCTTTGCGCAACTGCTGCAAACGGGCACACCACCACCGACGCCGCTGCAGGCAGAGAGCGTGCACGAGATCCTCAAG
>JANNEI010000484.1:0-4319 GCA_031378565.1 Burkholderiales bacterium | reverse complement strand
CGCTGTCGGGCACGAAGGTGCACTGCTGCGGGCACATGCCCTTGGCGGCCAGGTCACGCATCAGACCCATCAGGTTGTGGAACGGGTTGCCTTCGATGTTGAACTCGCGCTGCGGCCAGGCTTGCATGAGAACCGCCAGCTCATGCACGTCGGCCGTCCGGATGTGGCGCTCGTCGGGCCGCGGGTGGATGGTGATGCCCTGGGCACCGGCTTCGAGCACCAGCGTGGCGGCCCGCGTGACGCTGGGAATGTCCAGCGGCCGCGAGTTGCGCAACAAGGCCACGCGGTTCAGGTTGACCGAGAGCGCGGTGTGGCCCCGATATGCGTCGAGGCCGGAGGTCAGCAATGGGTTCATGGCGGGGTCAAAGTTCAAGTGACTGCACGCCTTGCATCACCTGCCGGGTGCGCAGCTGGGACGTGCCGAGATGGTAGTGAAGCAGGCCGCGCAACACCGACTTCAGCTCGGGCAGCGCGCTCAGGCAGGCCTGCTGCAAAGCGGGCAGGCTGCCGTGGTCGAGTGCCGCTTGCAGCCCGATCAGGGTCGCGCCCGACACATCGGCTTCACCGCGGGTTTCACCCACGCCAGCCTCGGGCAGCAAGGAATAGCGGATGCCATTTCGCACTTCGCCCAGCGTCAGGGTGGACAGGCTCAGGTCGGGCAGCACGCCCACTTCTTTCAGCAGCGTCAGCTCGAAGGCGCGCAGTGCGGCCTGCACATGCGCGTCATCAGCGACGGCGAGTTGCGGCAAGGTTTGCGCGTACGCGTCGAACAGCGCCGGGTGCGCGTCACGACGGGCCAGCAGCTTCATCAGCAGCTCGTTCAGGTAGAAGCCCGAGAACAGCGCCGCACCGGTCAGCATCGCCGCGCCGCCGGCCCATTCGGCACTGCGCAGCGTCTGCACGTCACTGGCCTGGCTGTCGCTGACGTCGGACTTCGGGACGCGGCCCAGCGTGACGTGAATCTTCTGGAACGGCAGCAGCACCGAACGCAGTTGCGAGTACGGCCGCTTGGCACCCTTGGCCGCCACCGAGAGCCGGCCCTGCTCGCGCGTGAGCAGGTCGAGGATCACGCTCGACTCGCTCCAGTCGTAGCGGTGCAACACGTAAGCCGTCAGCGGGGCTGCGCTGCGGGACGTGCGCGTCGGCATTGGTTATTCGTATCCATAGCTGCGCAGATGCGCTTCGTCGTCGGCCCAGCCGGAGCGCACCTTCACCCACAGTTCAAGGAACACGGTCGCGTCCATCAGCTTTTCCAGCTCTTGCCGCGCTTCTGAGCCGATGCGCTTGAGCCGCTCGCCGCCGCTGCCGATGATCATGCCATTGTGGGCTTCGCGCTCGACCACGATGCTGGCCGCGATGCGACGCAGCTTGCCTTCTTCCTCGAATTTATCGATCACCACGGTGGACGTGTAGGGCAACTCGTCGCCGGTCAGGCGAAACAGTTTTTCGCGGATGATTTCGCTGGCCAGAAAACGGTCGCTGCGGTCGGTCAGCGCGTCTTCTTCATAGAACCAGTCCTGCTTGGGCAGGTAGGGTTTGACGATGCCGAGCAGGCGCTGGACGTCGGCGTCCTTGCGCGCGCTGAGCGGCACGAATTCGGCAAAGGCGTGGCGGTCCTGCATGCCCTTCAACCACGGTGCCAGGTCGGCACGGCGGTGCACTTCGTCGAGCTTGTTGGCGATCAGGAACACCGGCTTGCCGTGTTCACCCGCCGGCATCAGCGCCAGCACCTGGGCGTCGTCGGCCCCGAAGCGGCCAGCCTCGACCACGAACAGCACCACATCCACATCGGCCAGCACGCTGTTCACGGTGCGGTTGAGCGTGCGGTTCAAGGCTGCGTTGTGTTTGGTCTGGAAGCCGGGCGTGTCGACAAACACGAACTGCGATTCGTCCACCGTGCGGATGCCGGTGATGCGGTGGCGCGTGGTTTGCGCCTTGGCCGAAGTGATGCTCACCTTCTGCCCGACCAGTGCGTTCAGCAGGGTCGACTTGCCCACGTTGGGCCGGCCCACGATGGCGACCAGGCCGCAGCGCCGGGCTGATGTGTCGACGGCATCATTCGGCATGCCGGGCAGATCGGGGGCAGGCTGGGCTGGCGATTCGGGTGTGTCGGAACTGTTCATGGCAGGGCGATCAGGAGCGCAGCGGACTGCCCGGTTTGTCGGTGGCCTGCAGAGCGTCGAGCATGCGGCGAGCGGCTTCCTGCTCGGCCACGCGGCGCGAACGCCCCTCACCGGTGTGGGTCAGGCTCAAGGCCGGCACACTGCATTCGACTTCGAAGGTCTGTGCGTGGGCCTGGCCGCGCGTTGCGCTGATGCGGTAGCCGGGCACCTGCAGGCGGCGCGCCTGGAGCCACTCCTGCAGTTCGGTCTTGGCGTCCTTGGTCCAGCTGGCGATGTCGGTGTTGACGGTCATGTCGCCGAACATGCGCTGCACCATCGCGCGCGCGGCGTCGAAGCCGCCGTCCACGAAGGTGGCACCGATGACCGCTTCGAGCGCGTCGGCCAGGATGGACGGCCGCTGCGCCCCGCCGCCCCGGGCCTCGCCGTCGCTCAGCCGCAGCACCTCGGGCAGACCGTAGGCCAGCGCCACCTTGTGCAGCGTGTCTTCGCGCACCAGGTGGGCCCGCACACGCGTCAGGTCGCCTTCGTCGGAGCCGGAAAAGCGCTCGAACAGCAGGCTGGAAATGGCCAGGCTGAGAACCGCGTCACCGAGGAATTCGAGCCGCTCGTTGTGGTCGGAGCCCGCGCTGCGGTGGGTCAGCGCACGTGCCAGCAGGTCGACGTCGGCGAAGCGATGCCCGAGGCGGTTTTGCAGTGCGTCGAAGCGCGGGTCCATGGTGATGCCGCCCCGCACGCCCTACTTCGAGCGGCCCTCGTACTTGATGAGCAGGAACACCGGGCTGATGACCTTCACTTCCTTGTCGTAGGCAAAGCTGATGACCACCTTCTCGTTCTCCTTGGTGATCTTCAGGTCCTTGCCGGTGATCGACTGGATGGAGTACTCGATTTCTTTCTGGCGTTCGAAGGCGGTGCGGATTTCAGGCACCGTGGTCAAGCCTTCGGCGGCGATCTTGTTGACGGCTTTCTGGATCGTGAAGTACTCATTGACCGTGGGCAATACGTTCATGGTGATCAGCGCCACGAAACCGATCACGATGGCCCACAGCAGCAAACCGAACAACGTGATGCCACGCTGACGACGCTCACCCAAAGGCTGGAATCTCATGCCTTCATGCTCCTGTGGTGACAACAACGAACGGTTGATGTGGTGACCCAAAAACGATCCTTCACGGGAACGGACCGATGCGTTTGAGACTGCCGAAATTCATCCAGACAAAGAAAGCGCGTCCGACGATGTTCTGGTCGGGGACGAAACCCCAGAAGCGTGAATCCTGCGAATTGTCGCGGTTGTCGCCCATCATGAAATAGTGCCCCGCGGGCACCTTGCAAGTCACGCCCTCGGCACTGTATCGGCAGTTCTCGCGGAACGGGAAGGTTTCATTCATGGGCAGGTACAACGGCCGCGACCGGTCAACCAGCATGCGGTGCTCTGCGGTGCCCAGCTTCTCGCTGTACTGCGGCGCATAGCGCAGGCTGTCTTCGTCATAGAACTCGGGCAGCGGCTGGGTCGGGGCCAGGGCACCGTTGACGTAGAGCTGCTGGTTGCGCCATGAAATTTCATCGCCCGGCACACCCACCACGCGCTTGATGTAGTCGATGCTGGTGTCTTTCGGGTAGCGGAACACCATCACATCGCCGGGCTTCGGGTCGTTGTTGTCGATGACCTTCTTGTTGATCACCGGCAGCCGCACACCATAGTGGAATTTGTTGACCAGGATCAGGTCGCCGACCAGCAGCGTCGGGATCATCGAGCCGCTGGGAATCTTGAACGGCTCGAACAGAAAGGAGCGCAACAGGAACACGACAAGGATCACCGGGAACAGTCCCGCCGTCCAATCCAGCCACCAGGGCTGCGCGAGCACGGCCTGCCTGGCGTGCGACACGTCGCCGTCCACTTTAGCGATGCCACGCCTGGACAACTCGGTGCGGCGTTCC
Organism: Burkholderiales bacterium; assembly: GCA_031378565.1. Classification (GTDB taxonomy): domain Bacteria; phylum Pseudomonadota; class Gammaproteobacteria; order Burkholderiales; family Burkholderiaceae_C; genus JANYJJ01. The sequence continues at coordinate 261 of JANNEI010000484.1, read as the reverse complement.
ACATCCTGTTGTTCAAGGGTGCCGGCAGCGACGAGGCGCTTCGGTGCGAAGACGAAGCGTTCAGCCAGCCAATACGCCAGTGTCACGAGAGTCAGGATGAACAGCAGCAGCGAGAAATTTCCGCTCCACTTTCCGAGGTACCAGCCGCCCAGATAAAACGCGAGCAGGCCATAGAGCAAACCGGTCAACAAACTCATCAATCGTCCACTTGGAGGATGGCCAGAAACGCTTCCTGCGGCACCTCGACCGAGCCGATTTGCT
>JANNEI010000093.1:0-8194 GCA_031378565.1 Burkholderiales bacterium | reverse complement strand
GCCGCGGCGGCGGCACCGGCAGCGTTTGCACCCGCGATGAGAACGTGCACCTCGCCGCCGCACTGGAGCGCCGCGGTGACGGTGTTGAGGGTTGCGCCTTTGACATGCGCGTTGTCGTGTTCGGCAATCACCAGGGCTGTCATGTCAGATCACCTTCGCGTCGTTCTTGAGTTTGGACACCAGGGTCGCCACGTCGGGCACCTTGATGCCGGCGCTGCGCTTGGGTGGTTCGCTGACCTTGAGGGTCTTGATGCGCGGGGTCACATCCACGCCCAGGTCGGCGGGCTTGTAGATGTCCAGCGTCTTCTTCTTCGCCTTCATGATGTTGGGCAGGGTGACGTAGCGCGGCTCGTTCAGGCGCAGGTCGGTCGTGATGATGGCCGGCAGCTTGATCTTCAAGGTCTCCAGGCCACCGTCGACTTCACGGGTGACGTTCGCCGTCTTGTGTCCGTCCACGTCGATCACTTCCACCTTCGACGCGAAGGTGGCCTGTGGCAGGTCGGCAAGGGCGGCCAGCATCTGGCCGGTCTGGTTGCAGTCGTCGTCGATGGCCTGCTTGCCCAGGATCACGAGGCCAGGCTGTTCCTTGTCGATCAGGGCCCTGAGAAGCTTGGCCACGGCCAGCGGTTGCAACTCGGCATCGGTCTCGACGAGGATGGCCCGGTCGGCACCGATGGCCATAACGGTGCTCAGGGTTTCCTGGAACTGAACGACGCCGCAGGAAACAGCGATGACTTCGGTCACGACGCCCTTCTCGCGCAAACGCACGGCCTCTTCGACCGCGATCTCGTCGAACGGGTTCATGCTCATCTTGACGTTGGCGATGTCGACGCCGCTGCCATCGGACTTCACCCGGACCTTGACGTTGTAGTCGACGACTCGTTTGACGGAAACCAGCACTTTCATGAAGCGCACTCCTGCAGACTGACGGTTGAAACGGAACTGATTTTAGGGTGCGTCGAAAAAACGCACGGTCGTTCTATTTTATCGGAATGTCGGACCCTGCAGACTTGCTCGCGTCCGACGCCGCAGCCCGTTGCCGCACCGGCCTCGCTCAAACCGCAGCGCGACCTGCCTGAGTTCCTCGCTCCACGTTGATGGGCATCAGCAGCCACAAGCCGAGCACGAAGAAAACGGCAGTGGACACGATGGCGATGCGGTGGTTGCCATCGGTCACCACGGTGACGATGCCGTAGGTCACTGGCCCGACGATGGCGGACAGGCGGGTCGCGAACGTCCACAAACCAAAAAACTCGGCCAGCTGTTTTGCGGGGGCGAACAGTCCCACCATCGCCCTGCCCGCCGATTGACTGGAGCCCATGCACAGCCCCGCGATCACGGCGGCCACCCAGAAAAGCGTGGCGGTCTGTGCCAGCGCCGCGAGCACTGTCATGACGATCCAGCCGGCGAGCGTCAGGCCCAAGGCTCGCTTGTGACCGATGCGGTCCTGCCAGTATCCAAATGCGAAGGCGCCGACCGCGGCCGCAATGTTGACCAGGAAGATCAGCGCCATCGTTTGCGCCTGCTTGAAGCCCAGCGTCTGCTCGGCGTACACCGCGGCCAGCGCGATCACCACCGAAATGCCGGCCTGATAACAGGCACCGCAGGCCAGCAACCAGCGGAAGTCACGGAAACTGCGCGATCGTTTCAGCGTCGCTTTCAAGCGCGTCAGGGAAGCACCCAGACCCGCGTCGGCGAGGCCCCCCCGCTGCGGCACCGCCCGCTCGCGCAGCAGTGCGAACGTGACCAGTGCAGCCAGGCCGTAGACCGCCGCCGTGATCAGCATGGTGACGGGCACGAACGAGGTCGCCGGCTCAGCGCGGCCCTGGGCCGAAAGCACGTACGCGAGGCTGAGCCCCAAGGACAACATGCCGCCGAGGTAGCCGAAGCTCCAGCCCCAACCCGACACGCGACCCATGGCGTCGGGCCGCGCCAGCTCGGGCAGGAACGACGCGGTCATCGACTCCCCGATGGCATAGAAGGTGTTCGAAAGCACGATCAACACCACGGCCAGAGCCAGGTCGCCGCGTCCCACACCCGCCAGCATCACCGTGGCCGCGACACAGCCCAGGGTGGCGAAGATCAGGATTCGTTTCTTCGAGGCGCGAAGATCGGCATAAGCACCGATGGCTGGCATCGCAACCATCACGATCACGCTCGACAACGCGATGGTCAGCGTCCACGCCAGCGTCGCCCACGCAGCGTTGCCCGCCACCACGCCGACAAAGTAAGAATTGAAGACCGCCGTGAGAACCACGGTGGTGTAGCCCGAGTTGGCGAAGTCGTACATGGCCCAGCCGAACACTTCGCGCTTGCGAACGCCGCTGTTGAGCGCTTCCTGGGGGAACAGAGCCATCCAGCCTCCGGGGCGTGCGGGTGCGCGGTGGTGCACCGTGGTGCGCGGTGGTGCCCGGGACGGGGATCGAACCCGTACGCTCTCTTTCGAGAAGCGGCGGATTTTAAGTCCGCTGTGTCTACCAGCTTCACCACCCGGGCGGGTGCCTGGATTATTGACCGCCGAAGCCTCGGGACGAGCGCGCCTCGCGCGCCAACGCCGGGCAGGTGACGATGCGCGAGCTGGGCCGGATGCTCTGGCGGGGCAGGTGAGGCGCAAGACCCCGCCATCGGTGGGCCGATCACACCCCCGGTGTCGACAGCGACCGTGCAGGCGCATGCCGAGGAATGGGTCACGCAGCCCATGGGCCTGAAGGATCGGCTGCGTAAAAACAGTTGCTTGAGTTGCGAACACGATTGTGAAGATGATCTTTACGTCGTCTGAAGGCTTCACATTCCGAGCGGCCGAAGCACAATTCGCCCCATGAGATTCCAGACCCCCCGCGCCCGCTGGGCCGTCATTGCAACCGCCACCGCCGCCGCGCTGGCCGTGGCGGCCGGCTGCACGAGCCTGGAAACGCGCCAGCGCCAGATCATCTTCAGCCCGTCGACAGGCACCTCGACCTGGGCAACTGCGCAGACCAGCGACATGCAGGCGGTGTGGATTCCCCACTACTCGGCCGAGAGCAACGCCGACGTCAAGCTGCACGCGCTGTGGCACCCGAGCGAGAACGCGAATGCGCCGGTGATGCTTTACCTGCACGGCGCGCGCCGCACGGTCGAGGCAAGTGCTTTCCGCATCCGCCACATGCGTGACCTGGGCTTCTCGGTGCTGGCGGTCGACTACCGCGGGTTCGGCCAAAGCACCAACGAACTGCCGTCGGAAGCCTCGTCGGTCGAAGACGCTCGAGCCGCCTGGGCCTGGCTGGCGCAAAAGCATCCGGACCGGCCACGCTACATCTTCGGACACTCGCTGGGCGGTGCGATTGCGGTGCAACTGGCGGGTGCCGTGAACGATGCGAACGGCCTGATCGTGGAAGGCACGTTCACCTCCATCCCCGACGTGTTTCGCAGCTTCAAGTGGGGCTGGCTGCCGGTGACGGGATTGATCACCCAGCGCTTCGATTCTGCCGAGCAGATCGCCCGCGTCAAGGTGCCGGTGCTAGTGGTCCACGGCAGCAACGACAGCCTGATTCCACCCGAGCTGGGCCGTGCGCTGTACGAGCGCGCGCCGAGCCCGAAGAAGTTCGTGCTGGTCGATGGCGGAACCCACTACAACACCAACCGTGCCGGGCAGGCGCAGTACCGCCAAGCGCTGAACGAACTGTTCGACCTGAAGTTCTGATCGGCCGGGCGGGGCCATGCTCCAATCGGAGCAGAAAGTAGGCTCACATGGCGACGCTCAAGCTCAACAAACCCCCCGCATCCGGCAGCGCCGACAAACGCCGCGACGACCCCGCGCAACGCGGCCCGCGCGCGCCGGTTCGGGGTGCCGGCTCGGCCCCGCGCGCACGGCCGACACTGGCCGAAGCGCAAGGCCAGCGCGCCGAGCGCGAGGCGCTGTACCAGGAACAACTGCGGCAGCGCTTCGGCAGCAGCCCGCCAGCGGCCTTCAACCGCAGCGCCCCGCCCGACCCGCGCGGCCGCCCCGATCCACGCGGCGTGCGCACGGCGGTGCCCGAGGAGCGTGCGCCACGCAACGAGGCACGCAGCGACCCACGCAACGACCGCCAGCGCGCGCCGCAGCGCGATGCGTGGCCGGCGCACCAGCAGAACCGCGGTGCCCCGCCCCGCCAGTCGCCCCAGCCCGACCCGACTGGGCGCAACACCGCATTCGATCCACGGCGCTCGCAAGGGCCGCAGCCGCAACAACAACAGCAGCGGCCACCCCAGCGACCCCAGCGACCCCAGCAACGGCAAGATTTCCGTGACCGCGATGATGACGACGGCAACGCCGTGCCGGTCGAAGTGCCGGGCAGCATGCGCTTGTCGAAGCGCATGAGCGAACTCGGCATCGCGTCGCGTCGCGAGGCCGACGAGTGGATTCCGAAAGGCTGGGTGCGGGTGGACGGTCGCGTCGTCAGCGAACTCGGCTCGCGCGTCTTGCCTTCGCAGCAGATCACGGTCGACGCCAAAGCCAAGTTCGTGCAGGCGCAAAAGGTCACCGTGATATTGAACAAGCCCATCGGCTATGTCAGCGGCCAGGCCGAAGACGGCTACGAACCGGCGGTGGTGCTGGTCAAGCCCGCCAACCAATGGCGCGAAGACCAGTCGGGTACGCGCTACCTGCTGACGCATCTGCGCGGCATTGCGCCGGCCGGCCGTCTCGACATCGACTCGATCGGCCTGCTGGTGCTGACGCAGGATGGGCGCATCGCCAAGCAGCTGATCGGTGAAGACAGCGAGATGGAAAAAGAGTACCTGGTGCGGGTGCAAACCCTTGAGGGTGGCGGCTTGTCGGACGCCGGCCTGGCCTTGCTGAACCACGGCCTGGAGCTCGACGGCGAGCCGCTGCGCGAAGCGCGTGTGGAGTGGATCAACGACGACCAGTTGCGTTTCGTGCTGAAGGAAGGCAAAAAGCGGCAGATTCGCCGCATGTGCGAAGCGGTGGGCCTTAAGGTGGTGGGCCTCAAGCGGGTGCGCATCGGCGGCGTGATGCTGGGTGACTTGCCGGTAGGCCAATGGCGCTATCTGCGCGGCGACGAATCGTTCGTGCCGCTGAAGCCGCCGACGGCGGAATAGCGTGGCCGATGCCCGCGCTGGGTGTCGATGCCGACGCGCAGCCGGATGCCTTCGCGATGCCGAATCTATAATCTGACCATTCTGGTCAGAATCGAGGAACCCCATGCAGGTTTGGCAAATGCAGGAAGCGAAAGCGCGCCTGTCCGAGGTCGTCAAGCGAGCCGAGCTGGACGGCCCACAGGACATCACGCTTCACGGCCGCTCGGTGGCGGTGGTGCTGTCACGCGCTGCGTTCGAGCGGTTGTCGGGGCAACAGGCGTCGGTGCTCGAATTCATGCAGGCCTCGCCACTGGCCGGGCTCGACGACGAATTGCTGTTCGAGCGCGACCGCAGCCCGACTCGCAAGCTCAAATTGTGAGCTACCTGCTCGACACTAACGTGCTCTCGGAACTGCGTCGCAAGTCGCCCGACGCCCGCGTCGTGCACTGGTTTTCGCAGCGGCCTGCGAGCAGGCTTTACTTGAGCGTCCTGACCTTGGGTGAAATTCGCAAAGGCATTGAGGCGCTGGCTGATCCCAAGCGCCAACTGGCCCTGCTGGACTGGCTGGAGACCGCGTTGCCAGCGTTTTTCGCCGGTCGAGTGCTGCCGATAGACGGAGCCGTGGCAGACCGCTGGGGCCGCCTGGTTGCCAAGGCGGGGCGCCCGCTACCGGCCATCGACAGCCTGCTGGCCGCCACCGCGGATCAACACGGATTGACCCTGGTGACCCGCAATCTGCGCGACGTGAAGGGGCTGGCGGTGCAGGTCATCAATCCCTGGGCCGGCTGAGCCTGCGCCCTGCCGATCTACCGAACCACAGGCAAGGCCGCTGACGCCGCCAGCGCGCGCCACTGCACCGCCTCGGCCTGCGCCTGCCAGAGCGCATCACCCACCGCCACGGCCTCACGCGCCGCCGCCAGCGCCCCTGGCGCGTCGCCCGACTCCAGCAACGTGCTGGCCAGGTTGATCCAGGCCGGCGCGCTGCGGTGCTGCTGCGCGGCGCTGCCGAACGCTTCGGCTGCGGCGCGCTTGTCGCCCGCCGCATGCAGGCTGTTGCCGAGGCCCATCGCCAGGCTCAGGTTGCCTGGCCAGCGCTCGAGCGCGCTGCGGTACACGGTCACCGCCTGCTGCGGCGCAGCCACGCGCTCGAAGCCCACGCTGGCATCGACCGCCGCGTTCTCTTGCGCCGTCAGCGGCCACTGCCCGGGCGGCAACGCGACGAAAGCCCAGTGGCTGGAGCGCGCCCAGGTGTGCTCGAAGGTGCGCATCGCCATCACCTCGCGGCGCGTCGCGCCGGAGCGCAGCAGCACCTCGCCGGCATCGAGGTCGTAGCCCACCAGCACCGCGTAGTGCCACCGTGGGACCCACGACAGGCCGAGGTTTTGCAGCACCACCACCACGTGGCCGGCGCGCACTTCGCGCAGCACCGCCTCGAGCGTTGGCGGCAGCCGGGTGGCGACTGAGCCGTGGCGTCGCGCGCCCGCCATCATCTCGATCTGCAGCGTGCCGGTGCGGGCCGGCAGGAACACCTGCTCGCCCAAGCTGCGCGGGTCTGCGTCGACACCGATGGCACCGAGCGCCGTGGCCAGTGCGGCGGGACCGCACTGGTATTCGGTCTGCGGAAAGTACGGTGTGGCGGTCAGTTCGACCGAGCGGACGAGGTCAGCCGGCGGTTGGCGCAGCAGCGCGCGGGTCTGCACCGCGCAACCGGCCAGGCCCAGTACGCAGGCCGTCAAAAACAGCGCGGCCCGGTGCATGGGCCTGCGGTTTGTCAGCGGATCGACCGCGTGAACGGGAACACCTTGGTGAAGCCGAGGATGTCGGTGATCAGCAGCACGACGAAGATGGTGACGATGACGCCGAGCACGTCGCCACCGGCACCAGCGGGTGCGGTGTCAATCGTGTGCGCGACGGTCGCGACTTCATCGTCGGTCAAGGCGGCCACGCGCTTGCGGGCCTGATCCACGCTGACGCCGCGCTCCTGCAGCCCGGCCGCCACATCGGCCCGGGCGAGCAGCGTGTTGACCTGCTCGCGCTGTGCGGTGGCGCTGTGCACGCCCTGACTGGCGGCCACTTGCTCGGTCGTCATCAGCGTGGCTTGCGCGCTGTGCATGAAGCCGGCGAAACTGAGGCTGGCGGCGGCCAGGCTGGTGATCCAACGAGATGTAGTTTTCATGGTGTTCCTGAGGTGTTGTCGCGCGCTTGCCGGGGCGGCAAGGCGCGGCGCATCGTAACAAGCCGCTGCACACAAATCGTCACAGTTGGCGGCCCTGCTCGATGCCGAAGCGCTCACCCGGCTTTTTCAGTCACCGCCTTGCACGATCCCTTCACGCCGCGGGTCGGCACCACCGAACCAGCCCGGCTTGCCGTCCTTCATGACACGCTGAATTCCTTGCAAACCGCTGGTCTGCGGCATCAGCCTCACTTCGTGGCCGCGCGCCTTCAGCGCCTCGACCAACGCAGGCGACACGCGGCCTTCCTCCAGCTCGGTGGGCCCGTTGCGCGAGCCGAAGTTGGGCAGCGAAATGGCCTGCTGCACATCGAGCCCCCAGTCCAGCATGCCGACCAGCACCTTGCCCACGTAGTTGATGATGGCCGAGCCGCCGGGCGAGCCCACGCTCATCACCAGCGCACCGCTGGCGCGGTCGAACACCAGCATCGGCGACATCGACGAGCGTGGGCGCTTGCCGCCCTCCACCCGGTTCGCCACCGGCACACCGTTCTCGCTGGGCGCGAATGAAAAGTCGGTCAGTTGGTTGTTCAACATGAAGCCGCGCACCATCAGCTGCGAGCCGAAGGTGTTTTCGATTGTGCTGGTCATCGCCAGCGCGTTGCCGTAGCCGTCGACGACCGAGATGTGTGAGGTGGACGGCAGTTCGGGGCTGCGGTCGTCGGCCAGGCTGACGGCGGCCAGCGTCGGTGCGCCAGGCGCGGCGCTACCCATGCTGCGCGGGGTGATCAGCGCGGCGCGCTGTTGCAGGTAGCGCGGGTTCAGCAAGGCGTCGGCATTGCCGCCGGGCAGCGGCACGAAGTCGGGGTCGGCCACAAAGCGGCCACGGTCGGCATAGGCCAGCCGTCCGGCCTCGCTGAACAAGTGAACCGCGTCGGCAGCGGGCTCCAGACCGTTGCCTGTTTTCAC
>JANNEI010000455.1:0-4370 GCA_031378565.1 Burkholderiales bacterium | reverse complement strand
GTGACTTTCACGAAGCCCTCGCCGCTGTCCAGCGCCAGCAGCAGGGTGCTCAGCGCCTCTTCGTGCGACGGCGCGCGGTAGGTGAAGTCGGTGTCGGGCGTGATGCCGAACGGCCATTCTTTCAGGCCGAAGTGTGCGAGGTACATGCGTGGGGCTCCTTGGCCTTACTCGGTCGTGCGCTCGGCGGCACCGCTCGCACCGCCCATACCTGAAGGCAGCGCAATGGGAAAGCGCTCGCGCGGGCCGGACGGGTACTCGCTCATGCGGCGCTCGGCGCTGGCGATGTCGTTCTGCCACTGGCTGTCGCCCTTGATCACCGTGGGGCGCAGCAGGAACACCAGCTCGCGCTTTTGCAGCGAACGGTTGGTGCGCTTGAACAGGTTGCCCACCACCGGCGCGTCACCGGCAATCGGCACCCGCGCGTCGTCGTCGGACTGGCTTTGTTGCATCAGCCCGCCGATGGCCACCGTCACACCGTCCTGCACGCGCACCACGGTGTCGGCCTCGTTGATGTTCGACGAGGCCAGCGGCAGCGTGAAGTTGCCGAGGTTGCCCAGGTTCACCACCTTGGTGCGCTCGGTGACGCTGCTGACCGACGGGCGGATGTGCAGCGTGACCATGCCTTCGTCGTCGATCTGCGGCGTCACGTCGAGCGAGATGCCCGAGAAAAACGGCTGCGTCGTGATGGTCGGCGTGGTGATCGAGCCGGTCGGGCTGGACACGGTGGTGGTGGAAATGTTGGTGATGAAGAAGTCGTCGGTGCCCACCCGCAGCACCGCTTTCTGGTTGTTGATGGCGGCCACCCGCGGGCTCGACAGCACGTGCACCGAGCCCTGCGTTTCAAGAAACGACAGCAGCCCCGCGAAGCTGTTGCTGGTGAACGCCAGGCCCAGCGCATTGGCCGCGCCGTTGGCCAGCGGGCTGGCAATCAACTGGCCCAGCGTGGTGGGCGTGACCACTGGCGGCACGCTGCTGGGGTCGACCCCGGTGACGAGGGAGCCGGTGTTGACGCCGGCCGCGCGGCCGATGCTGCCCGGCACGTTGATGCGCGAGGTGTCGGCACCGAGCGACCAGCGGTGGTCGCCCGCCTTGGTGAACGAAGCCCAGTTGATGCCCGACTCGTAGCCGTCTTTCAGCGACACCTCGACGATCTTGGCCTCCAGCATCACCTGCCGCTCGATGCTCAGGCGGGCGGCTTTCAAATACGTTTCGACCTCGCGCAGGTCGCGCGGAAAGGCGCGCACCACGATCACGCCCGACTGCTGCGACATCACCACCTGCCGGCCGGCGTCGCTGCCGACCACGGCCTTCAGCGAGGCTTCGAGTTCCTTCCAGAAATCGGCGTCGGTGGTGGTGGACACCTGGCTGCCTTCCTGCGCCACGCTGCCGGCGCTGCCCGCGCCCTGGGAGGTGGTCGAGATCGAACCCGACACCACGCGCGTGTCGCTGCGGCCGACGCGCCGGCCCGACGGATACGCCACCTGGAACACCCGCGTCTGCAGACTGGCGGGCTGCACGAAGACGCGCGTTCCGTCGATGCGGTATTCATAGCCATACAGCTCGCGCAGCGCGTCCAGCGCCTCGCGCACGGTCACTTCCTTCAGGCTCACCGTCACCGTGCCGGCCAGGTTGGCCGGCAGCAACATGCTGTAGCGCGAGCCCGACGCGATGGCCTGGAACACCTGCGTTGCCGAGGCATTGCTGACCGACAGGTCGAAGCGCGGTTCGGGCAGCGCGGTGGTGGCAGCGCGCTCGGCAGCAATCGGCGGCAGCAGCGCGCGAGTCACCTTGTCGGGCACCTTGGGCACCGGCCGGGTGGCGCGCGCGTTGGCCAGTTCTTCGGCGATCACCGACTGCGTCCTGCCTTGCGGCGGGCCGGTTTGGCAGGCGCTGAGGATGGCGGCCAGGGCAAGCGTGATGGGCGTTCGGAAGCAGCGTGTGTTCATCATTTCTCCGCGATCGGTCGCAGCCCGCGCGCGGTGGCGGCGGAAAGGGGTGCCGGCCTGGCAGACCAGAAGGCCGTCGGGTTCATCAACAGCCGCTCCAGGCGACCGTCGGCGTGGCGCAGCGTGGCCGCGTCGGCCTGCAGCGCGACCAGGCGCGCACTGCGCACCGTGCCGCCGTGGGCCACCCACTGGCCGTCGATCAGCGCCGCACTGTGTTGGCCCAGCCGCACACCGGACAGGCCGCTGACGGCCGCTGTTTCGGGTGCATCACTGGCAGCGCTTGCCGAAGCCGAGGCCAGCCGCGGTGGCGTGAACGGCGCATTGCTGCCCATCGCAAAGGCAGGCGCAGCGCAGGTCAGGAAAAGAGATGCGACCGAACCTCTGCGCAGTGTTCGCACAGCATTCGCGGTCACGTTCAGAAAGGTCGTGTTCACAAGGACAGCCATGCGCGTTCCAGTCCGATGGTGACGAGGGTGACGGTGGCTTGCACCGCTGGATCGGCATTGGCGGCATCGGCCGCGTTGGCGGCCTTGCTGGACGCGAGCCGCACACGCTCGATTCGCAACGGCCGGATGCCGTGCTCGAGCGCGTCGATGGCGGCCGTCAGTTGGTTGATGTCGCCGCCCAGGGTCAGCTCATAGCGGTGCCGAAACATCGCCTTGGGCGGTGCGCCGGTCAGGCCATTGGTCACGGTCGCAACCGCACTCGTCTGCGCTGCCGCCGCGGTCAGCGCCGCCTCGTCGGCCGGCACCGCAACACTCAATTCCTCGGCACCCAGGCCGCGCAGCGACACCACGCGCACCGTCTGCCGCTGCAAGGTGCGTGTCAACAGGAACGACAGCGACTCGCCTCTGCCTGAACCAGCCGAACCGGTTGCACCTGCCGCGCCCACACCCAGGTTCGCCAGCTCGCGTTCGACCTTGGCCAGGCCGCTCGTCACCACGGCCTCTTGCTGCGCCTGGTCGGACTCGGCCGCCGCGGCGGCATCGGACACGCCTTGTGCCTCGTTTGTGCTGGCCGCCAGCATCGCCTCGCGCTTGCCGTGCATCGGCAGTACGACGATCATTTCGACACCAAGCAGCAGCACCAGGCCGGCCGCCAGCATGGCGTAGCGGTCGCGGTCGGGCACGGCATCCAGCCTGGCCAGCCAGGGCTTGAGGGCATCTGCCAGTGTCATTGCGCTCCCTCGGTGCTGGCCAGCGCAAACGTGTAGGGCACCGACACGCGGCGTCGGGTTGCCGGTGCGTCGCCTTCGTCTTCAGCCGACGCCGATTCGACCATCGCTTGCGGCTCCAGTTGCAGCACCTGGATCGGCGTGCCCTTCAGCGCGTCGATCTGCGCCAGCCGGCCCGAGAAGCCGGCCAGCGCCGACGCGTCCAGCGCGCCACCGGCAATTCGAATCGTCTTGCCGCCACTGAGGTCGATCTCGGTCAGCCACAGCGTGTCGGGCAGCGCGGCCATCACCTGCTGAAGCAAGCGGGCGCTGTTGTCGGGCAGGCTGCGGCCTTGCGTCAGCGCGTCGCGCAAGGCTTCACCGCGCTGCAAACGCTGGCGCTGCGCGGCCAACGCTGCGGCCGGTGCGCTGGCGGCATCCGCCGGTGCGCCAACAGCGGCGTCGGTGCCGGTGCCGCTGGCAACCAGCGCGCTTTGCAGTCGCATGCTCTCGAAACCGAAGTGGCCGGCCACCACCAGCAAGGCCACGCCGAAGATGCCGGCGGCGGCGCGGCCGTCCAGCGGCGGGCGCGGCGGCAACAGCGTTGCGTCGACCAGATTGATCTGCTGCGTCATGAACCCGCTCCCTCACGCAGAGCCGCGCCGATGGCGTAGGTGAAGTCGATGCGCTGCGCCAGATCGGGCGCGCAACTCATGCCGGCCACGTCGATCTTTTCGTCGATCCGAAAGCCGGCCACGCGCAGGCTGACCAGCGGTGTCAAGCCTTGCAGCACGTCGTCGAGCGCGGCCACGCTGGACACGTCCAGGCCCGACAGGTCGGCGGTGTGGAACTGGCGCGCGAACGAGTCGGCGGTGCGCTGCACTTCCAGCGCCAGCCGCTCGACGATCTGCAGCCGGTCGTCGGTGCCTGCGCGCGCGAACAGCGTGCCGCTGACGTCGAGCTGGCGAAAGCTGCACAGCTCACCCTGCCACACGATGATGAGGTGGGTGGTGTCCAGCCCGATGTGCATGAAGGCGCGCGCCGCCTGCCCGGCACTCAGCACGGCCAGGTTGCGCAGCGCGAGCTCGGGAATGTCGATGGCCGACAGCGCCAGCCCGCTGTCGCGATAGTGGCGCATCCAGTCGCGCACGGTGGCCTTCTTCGACACGACGGTCAGCAGGCGCTGCGCAGCTGCGCCGCGCACGGCGGCCGGCACTTCGATGCAGTCCAGCGCCGCCTCGTCCACCGAAAAATCCAGCATGTCCTTCAAG
>JANNEI010000446.1:0-1505 GCA_031378565.1 Burkholderiales bacterium | reverse complement strand
AGGAGATCGCGCGGCTGAGCGCCAGCGAGTTTCCCCTCGCGTGACCCCGTTCCTCCCTCTCCCTCTGGGAGAGGGCTGGGGTGAGGGCCGCACCGCCACCCTCATCGCAAATTCATGACCACACCGTTCCTGCTCTTCATCTGCCGCGCCTGCGGCCTGATCTACGACGAAGCCAAGGGCGACGCCGACAGTGGCCTGGCCCCCGGCACGCGCTTCGACGATATCCCCGACGACTGGGCCTGCCCGCTGTGCGGCGTGACCAAGGCCGACTTCGAACCGTACGAGGTGACCGCCATGCCGCGACGCTCCGCGCGCAGCACACGCCGCGCCGCGAGTTCGCGCGTTGACGCCGGCGTGGTGATCGTCGGTGCCGGTCGCGCCGGCTGGCAAATGGCGCAGGCACTGCGCGAGCGCGACGCCGACCTGCCCATCACCCTGGTAGCCGCCTGCGACGCGGCGCTGTACGACAAACCGCTGCTCTCGGTGGCCCTGGCGAAGGGAATTTCGATGCCGGCGCTGGTGAAGGAACCCGCCGCCGCGGCAGCGCAGCGGCTCAACGTGCGGCTGCTGTCGCGCACGCATGCCGTGAGCGTGTCCGCGCAGGCCAACACGCTGCGCACCACGCGCGGCAGCCTGCGCTACCGGCACCTGGTGTTGGCGCACGGCGCGGTGCCGCGCGAGTTGGCGCCATTGCCGGCAGCGCTGTGCTGGCGCATCAATCACCTCGATGCCTACGTGAAGTTTCGCGAATTGCTGGGCACACCCGACCCGGCCGCACCGCAGCGCGTGCTGATCGCCGGTGCCGGGCTGGTGGGCTGCGAACTGGCCAACGACCTGGCGCTGGCGGGCCACCCGGTCACGCTGCTCGACGTCAACCTGCTGCCGCTGGGTGCGCTGCTGAACGAGGGCGCTTCGTTCGAGCTGCTGGCCGCGTGGCAGGGGCTGCCGCTGCGTTTTGTGGGCGGTGTTTGCATCAGCGGCGTCACGCAAGACGGCCACGTGCGCAGCGTCCACACCGACGACGGCCAGCGCTTCGATGCCGAACACATCGTCGCGGCCACCGGCCTGCAAACGCCGAGTCGCCTCGCCCACAGCGCGGGTCTGACGTGGAACAACGGCATCGCGGTGGATGCGCACACGCTCGCCACCAGCGTGGCCAACATCCACGCGCTGGGCGACTGCATCAGCATCGACGGCCAGGCGCACCGCTTCATCGAGCCGATCGGTCGTCAGGCGAAGGTGATCGCCAGCGCATTGACCGGTGGGCCGGCGCTGCCCTACGTCGGCACACGGCCGCCGGTGCGTGTCAAGACCGGCTCGAAGGGATTCACCGTGTGAGTGTCAGTGATGGCCTGACACGGATTTGCGCTCATCAAGCCAACTCTTGGTTCGGGCTGGTGAGGGTCTCCGGCGGCGCGGCTCGCTCTGTCGCTCAAAGCCCCAGCTCGCTCAGCCCCGCGTGCTCGTCCGGCCGGCGGCCCAGCGGCCAGTGGAACTTGCGCTCG
>JANNEI010000444.1:0-3091 GCA_031378565.1 Burkholderiales bacterium | reverse complement strand
GCGGCTGTTGCAGGTGCTGCTGGCATGAAGCCCGACGAGGTGATCGCCACGCTGGAGAAGCTGGCCGAGTTGAAGACCAAGGGCATCGTGACGCAAGTCGAGTTCGACGCGAAGAAGGCCGAGCTGCTGAAGAAGCTGGTCTGACGGGATGAGTTCGACGTTGACGCCCGGCCGCAGCTAAGAGCGGTTTGGCCACCGAACCGTCCCCACAGCGCGCCTACCGCGCGGCCTGCCCGAACTGCGGTGCGCCGGTCGAGTTCCGCTCGCCCGCGTCGGCCTTCGCGGTGTGCAGCTTCTGCCGCAGCACCGTGGTGCGCGAAGGCGATGCCCTGCGCAAGATCGGCCAGAGCGCCGAGCTGTTCGACGACCACTCGCCGCTGCAGCTCGGTGCCGGCGGCACGTTCCAGGGCGCGGCATTCACCCTTGTCGGCCGGCTGCAATACCGCTACGGCGGCGGCACCTGGAACGAGTGGCACGCGCTGTTCGAAACGGGCAACAGCGCCGGGGAAAGTGCCTGGCTGAGCGAGGACAACGGCCGCTACGTGATGGCCTTCGACGCAGCGCTGCAAGCGGTCGCGCCAGCCGCCGAGAGTCTGCGACCCGGCGCGCAGCAAGTGGTCAACGGCCAGCTGTGGAGCGTGGCGTCGGTGACCAGCGCGACGCTGATCGCCGCGCAAGGCGAACTGCCGTTCAACCCAAACCTGGAACGCGCCTTCACCGTGGCCGACCTGCGCAACGCGCGCGGCGAAGTGGGCACGCTGGACTATGCCGACGCCGCCGCGCCGAGGTGGTCGGTCGGCCGCTCGGTGGCGATCACCGAACTGGCGATGACGGGCCTGGCCGAGGCGGCAGAAAAAACGCTGACCGCGCGCGGCATCGAATGCCCGAGCTGCGGCGCGGCGCTGGACGTGACGC
Organism: Burkholderiales bacterium; assembly: GCA_031378565.1. Lineage (GTDB taxonomy): Bacteria > Pseudomonadota > Gammaproteobacteria > Burkholderiales > Burkholderiaceae_C > JANYJJ01. The sequence goes on along the minus strand of JANNEI010000444.1, from coordinate 2,176 downwards.
TGTCGACCACGCAGTCCATCGTCTGCAAGCAATGCCATGCGGTGATCGACCTGAGCGGCGGTGTGGGCGGCGACCTGAAGCACTACGCGCAGGACAACGGCCGCGAGCCGCAGATCCCGCTCGGCCGCGTCGGCTCGCTCGCGCTGGGCAGCGAGCAGCCGCTGCCTTGGCAGGTGGTCGGCTATGTCGAGCGCTGTGAAATCGACAACAGCTCGGGAGCAGACAGTCCCGAAGACGAGCTGGTCTTCTGGCGCGAATACCTGCTGTACCACCGCAGCGAAGGCTTCGCGTTTCTGGTCGACGCGGAAGACGGCTGGAGCTGGACGCGCACGCTCACTGGTGTGCCCGAAATGCGCGGCGACAGCCTGAAGTTCGAGGGCGCGACCTACCGCAAGCTCTACACCTACACCGGCCGCGTGACCTACGTGCTGGGCGAGTTCTACTGGACGCTGCAGCGCGACCAGGCCACGCTCAACACCGACTACGAAGGTACCGGAGCGCACTTCGACCGACGCCTGAACCGCGAGGAGGCCGGCCCCGCGGATGCGCGCGAGGTGACCTGGTCGGGCGGCAAGACGCTGAGCGCCGATGCGGTGTTGACGGCCTTCAAGCTGAACGAAGACCAGCGCCCCGCGCTGCAGCGCGACGCGGCACCCACGTCGCTGGGCGGGTCGTCGCGGCTGGCCAAGCTGTTCCTGTGGGCCTTCATCATCGTGGTGGCGCTGATGCTGTTTCGCTGCGGCACGGGCGGCAACAGCAGCCGCCGCGATTGCAGCAGCCTGCTCAGCACCTACGGCGAAGCGTCGCAGGAGTACCAACGCTGCCTGGCCGACAACCGCAGCGGCGGCGGTCGCACCGGCGGCGGCTCGTTCGGCGGCTACAGCTCGGGCGGCGGGCACAAATGATTCGCGCACCAGTCACTTCAGTCACTTCAGTCACTTCACAAGGAGAGTCAGCATGATGGGCATCGAATGGATGAAACCCGGCATTTTCGTCGGCTCGATCCTCTTCGCCTTGATCGGCGTCGGGGTCTTCGGCCTGTGCTTCGTCATCATCGACAAGCTCACGCCGTACAAGCTGTGGACCGAGATCATCGAGAAGAAGAACGTGGCGCTGGCCATCGTCGTCGGCGCGATGTGCATCGCCATCGGCCTGATCGTGGCGGCGTCGGTGCATGGGTGATGCGGGAGTTGTGGGTGACGGGGTAGTAAAATATGGGCACCCATATCGGAGCCCTTCATGAAGACGACGCTCGAAATTCAGGATCCCTTGCTCGAGCAGGTGCGCCGCATCGCCGCGCGTGACGGCGAGACGCTGCGCTCGCTCGTGGAGCAAGGCCTTCGCAAGGTGGTGGCCGAACGCACGGCCAAGGCCAAGCCCTTCAAGCTGCGCGACGCGAGCGTGGGGACGCCGGGCGCTCACTCGGCTTACGAGAACCTCTCCTGGGAAGAGAAGCGGTCGCTGATGTACGACGGGCACGGCGCGTGATCGCTGTCGACACGAACATCCTCGTCTACGCGCATCGGCGCGAGTCGGGCTTTCACGACGAAGCACGCCGAGCGCTTTCCACGCTGTCGTCGTCGGGCTCCGCATGGGCCATTCCCTGGCCCTGCGTGCACGAGTTCTGGGGCGTGGTGACCAACATTCGGGCTTTCAAGCCCGCCTCCACCGTGGCTGAAGCGAGCACGCAGATATCGACCTGGCTCGCGTCGCCTTCACTGGTGCTGCTCCACGAAAGCGCGGGACACTGGGACGCGCTGCACGCGCTGCTGGTCGCCGGCCGGGTCGTCGGCGGGCAGGTGCATGACGCGCGCATCGCGGCCATTTGCCTCGAGCATGGCGTGCGCGAGTTCTGGTCCGCCGACCGGGACTTCAACCGCTTCCCGAGCCTGACGGTGCGCAACCCGCTGATCGGCTGACTGAAGTCTGCATGGCGGCTGCTCCCGACGATGCGCTGCTGAACCCCGCGCCCAGCGCCGCCCGAGTGCGCCCCGCCGAGGTCGCGCTGCTGGCTTCGGTGTTCGTCGTCGCGGCCTGCGGGCTGGTCTACGAACTGGCGGCCGGTGCGCTGGCGAGCTACCTGCTGGGCGACTCGATCCTGCAGTTCTCGACCGTCATCGGCACCTATCTTTTCGCGATGGGCATCGGCTCGTACCTGTCGCGCTTTTTCGAGCGC
>JANNEI010000442.1:0-6293 GCA_031378565.1 Burkholderiales bacterium | reverse complement strand
CTGGCGCTGGCGGCGGCCGATCCGCCCGACCTGATGCTGGTGGACGTGGGCATGCGCGGCATGAACGGTATCGAGTTGGCCACCGCGCTGCGCGAGCGGCATCCGCAGATCCGTGTGTTGATGCTCAGCATGTACGACAACCGCGAGTACGTGCTCAGCGCCATTCGTGCCGGGGCGCGAGGCTATGTGCTGAAGGAGTCGCCGACCGAAGAGATCATTGCCGCTATCAGCGCTGTCTGGGCCGGCGGCAACTACTACAGCGCCCAGGTGTCCAGCTTGGTCGCGCAGTCGGGCCGCATGGCCTCGCCGCTGACCACGCGCGAGCACGAAGTGCTGCTGCTGCTGGCGCACGGCCGCAGCAACAAGTTGGTCGCCAGGCACCTCGACATCAGTGTGCGCACGGTTGAAACGCACCGGCTCAGCCTGCGCCGCAAACTGGGGGTCGACTCGGCCAGCGAGTTGCTGAAGATCGCGTTGGCGAACGGCTGGACGACGCTCTGAGTCCGCTGACCTGCAGGCTGCGGATAATCCGCTTCCGATGTCCCGACCTCCTTTGTCCTCGAAGCCTCCGCCAGCGCCCCGGCACCTGACGCCCGCGAACCCGCTGCCCCCGATCACCTTCCCCGAGTCGCTGCCCGTCTCCGCCCGGCGCGACGAAATCGCGCAGGCGCTGCAGCAGCACCAGGTCGTCATCGTCTGCGGCGAAACCGGCTCGGGCAAGACCACGCAGTTGCCAAAGATCGTGCTGCTGCTCGGGCGCGGCAAAGCCAACACCGGCAAGCTGATCGGCCACACGCAGCCGCGGCGCATCGCGGCGTCCAGCGTGGCCAAGCGGATCGCGCAAGAGCTGAACACGCCGCTCGGCGAGGTGGTCGGTTTCAAGGTGCGGTTCCAGGACCGCCTGTCGCCCGGTGCCAGCGTGAAGCTGATGACCGATGGCATTTTGCTCGCCGAATCGCAGACCGATCCGTTGCTGCGCGCGTACGACACGATCATCATCGACGAGGCGCACGAACGCAGCCTGAACATTGACTTCTTGCTCGGGCACCTGCGGCAGATTTTGCCGCGCCGGCCTGACCTGAAAGTCATCGTCACCTCGGCCACCATCGACGCCGACCGCTTTGCACAGCACTTCGCGTCGAACGATGGACCGGCACCGGTCATCCAGGTTTCGGGCCGGCTGTTCCCGGTCGAGCAACGCTGGCGTCCGTTCGAGGAGAGCCGCGAGTACGGGCTGAACCACGCGATCGGCGATGCGGTGGACGAGTTGTGGCGCGGCGGTTTGGGTGGCGCAGCGGGGGCAGGCGACGTGCTCGTCTTCCTGCCCGGTGAACGCGAGATTCGCGAGGCCGCCGATCACCTGCGCCGCCATCATCCACCCGGCGTGGACGTGGTGCCGCTGTTCGCCCGCCTCAGCCAGCAAGAGCAGGACATGGTGTTCGAGCCGCACAGCGCGCGGCGCATCGTGCTGGCCACCAACGTGGCCGAAACCTCGCTGACCGTGCCGGGCATCCAGTACGTGATCGATGCGGGCACGGCGCGCGTCAAGCGCTACAGCTACCGCAACAAGGTCGAGCAACTGCTGATCGAGCCGGTCAGCCAGGCAGCGGCCAACCAGCGTGCCGGGCGTTGCGGCAGGGTCAGCAACGGCATCTGCATCCGCTTGTACGAAGAGAAAGATTTCATCGCGAGGCCGCGCTTCACCGACCCGGAAATCATGCGCTCGTCGCTGGCCGGCGTGATCCTGCGGATGAAATCGCTCGGGCTCGGATTGGTGGAGGACTTTCCGTTTCTGGAAGCGCCGCCACGCCGCGCGGTGGCCGACGGCTATCAATTGCTGGCCGAGCTGGGCGCGGTGGATGAGCAGAACGAGCTCACGCCGATCGGACGAGAGCTGGCGAAATTGCCGCTCGACCCCCGTGTGGGCCGCATGATCCTGGAAGCGCGCACGCGCGACGCGCTGACCGAGGTGCTGATCATCGCCAGCGCGATGAGCGTGCAGGACGTGCGCGACCGCCCGCTGGAGGCACAGCAAGCAGCCGACCAGGCACACAAGAAGTTCGACGACGAGAAGTCGGAATTCGTCGGCGACCTGAAGCTGTGGAAATGGCTGGAAGCGGCGCGGGGCGGCTCCGCTGAGCACAAGCTATCGCACCGGAAGCAAGAGCAACTGCTGCGCGAAAACTTCATCTCGCCGCGCCGCGTGCGCGAGTGGCGCCACATTAATTCGCAACTACACACCGTGATCGCCGAGCACGGCTGGCGCCTGAACGGCGCGCCCGCCACCTACGAGCAACTGCACCTGTCGATGCTGGCCGGCCTGCTGGGTAACATCGGCTTGAAGAGCGACGAGGACGAGTGGTACCTGGGCGCGCGCGGCATCCGCTTCTACCGGCACCCGGGCGTGAACCTGTCGAAGAAGCCGGGCCGCTGGATCGTGGCCGCCGAGCTGGTGGAGACCACGCGCTTGTTCGGCCGCGGCATCGCTGCCATCGAGCCGCAGTGGCTGCCCGGCATCGCCGGCCACCTGATCAAGACACAACTGCTGGAGCCGCACTGGGAGAAGAAGGCCGCCGAGGTGATTGCGCTGGAGCGCGCCACGCTGTACGGCATCGTGATCTATGCGAATCGGCGCGTGAACTTCGGCAACGTCGATCCGGCTGCGGCGCGTGAGATGTTCATCCGCGAAGCGCTGGTGGGCGACGGCTGGGACACTCCGTTGCCGTTCCTGGCAGCGAACCGAAAAATGATCGCCCAGGTGGAAGAGCTGGAGCACAAGTCGCGCCGGCAGGACGTGCTGGTGGACGACGAGTTGATCCACGCCTTCTACGACCAGCAACTGCCCGCCGATGTGCACAGCGGGCACACGTTCGAGCGCTGGTACCGCAATGAGAGCAAGCGTCAACCGAAGCTGCTGTTGCTGACGCGCGATGAGCTGATGCGCCACGAGGCGGCAGGCATCACGACGGCGGCGTTTCCGAAGACGCTTCGCATGGGCGGCGTCGATTGTGTCGCGGATTACCTGCACGAGCCGGGGGACGCGAAAGACGGGGTCACCGTCACGCTGCCGATCTACGCGCTGAACCAGGTCGTTGATGAGCGCTGCGAATGGCTGGTGCCCGGCATGCTGAAAGACAAGGTGTTGGCGCTGGTGAAAAGTCTGCATCAGCGACCGCGCTCGCGGCTGCTGCCGCTACCCGATTTTGCCGGCGCCTTCGTGGCGGAAGTGAACGCTGCGCAGGCCTTCGGCGCGGGCAGCCTGGTCGACGCGTTGTTGAAGAGCGTGCGCGACAGGAGCCAGGTCGATGTGAAGCGTGGCGACTTCAAGCTGGAGCAATTGCCACCTCACCTGTTGATGAACTTCCGGGTGGTCGACGAGCATGGCCGCCAACTCGGTGTGGGCCGCAACCTGGCCGCGCTGAAGGCGGATCTGGGCGGCTTGGCGCGTTCGGCGTTTCAGGCACTGGCCGCGTTGAAGGTCGCATCCTCGGTCGCGCCCGCTTCACCGCCCGCTGCGGTCAGCGGTCCAGTAGACCGGTCGCGTCGGGTGGCGACGCCGTCAGCCGGAAAGGCGCAAGTCGAAGGCGCTGGCACGGCGCAGCAGCACACCGACTGGACCTTCGGCGAGCTGCCCGAGCTGATGGAACTTCGCAAGGGCAGTCAGACGCTGATCGGCTTTCCGGCCCTGATCGACTGCGGCTCACACGTGGTCGTCGAAGTGTTCGACGAGCCCGATGTCGCAATGGCCAGGCACCGCGCCGGCTTGCGCCGTCTGGTCGCGCTGCAAATCCGCGATGCCCTGAAGTATCTGGAAAAGAACGTTCCCGAACTGCAGAAAATGTCGGTGCTGTTCATGCCGTTGGGCAGCGCCGACGAGTTGCGGGACCAGATCATCGACCTGGCGCTGGACCGTGCCTTCCTCGTTCTGCCGCTGCCCAACGATGCCGCCAGTTTCAAGCGTCGGGTCGATGACGGGCGCGGACGCCTGACGCTGATCGCCAATGAAATCGCACGCAGCGCAATGCAGATCCTGGTCGACCACGCCGCCGCCGCCCGCAAGCTGAAGGACTCGCGGCCAGGCAAAGAGGTGGCCGACGACGTGCAGGCGCAACTGGCTCGCCTGTTGCCGAAGCGGTTCCTGCTCGGCACGCCATGGGCGCAACTGGCCCACCTGCCGCGCTACCTGAAGGGCGTGACGATGCGGCTGGACAAGCTGCGCAGCGACCCGGCGCGCGACGCTGCGCGGCTGGCCGAATTGCGCCCGATCGAACAGCGGTTCATCCGCCTGCTGGCTGACCGCAAAGGCGTTGTCGATGCGCGGCTGGAGGAGTTTCGCTGGCTGCTGGAGGAACTGCGCATCAGCCTGTTTGCGCAGGAGTTGCGCACACCGCAGCCGGTCAGCGTGAAGCGGCTGGAGAAGGCCTGGAGCCAGTTCTCACATTGAATCGCCACGGCTTTGACATCGACCTCTGGCGGGCTACAGTCCGCCTGCCGCCCCCGCGTTTGGGCGGCAGCCATCTGAAACGCCCGGCGCTGCCGGCAAGGACTGAGTTGCACATGACTGCGCAAACTGCCGACTGGGTGCTGGTGCCCGAATCGCCGACTCAAATTGAAGACGTGGCACGCCAGTGCCGGCGCATGGTCAATCGGCGCGCGCTGATGGCTGCGGGCGTGTCGATGGTGCCAGTGCCGGGCCTCGACTGGATCACCGACGTGGGTGTTTTGCTCAAGCTGATTCCCGACATCAACCGCGCCTTCGGCCTCACACCGCAGCAGGTCGAACGGCTGGCACCGGACCGCCGGCTGGTCGTCTACAAGGCCATCTCTGCCGGCGGCAGCATGCTGGTGGGCAAGCTGGTCACGCGCGAGTTGATCCTGCACGCGCTGAAGGTGGTGGGTGTGCGCCTGACCACGCAACAGGCCGCCAAGTTTGTCCCGATCGCCGGGCAGGCTTTGTCGGCAGCGTTGACGTTCTCGGCACTGAAGTACGTTTGCGAGCAGCACATTCGACAGTGCATGGCGGTGTCAGAACAACTGATGCTGCCCGCACCCGCGGCAGCGGCCTGAGCCCGTATATAATCAAAGGCTTCGGGGCGTAGCGCAGCCTGGTAGCGCACCTGGTTTGGGACCAGGTGGTCGTGAGTTCGAATCCCACCGCCCCGACCAATTCCCGCAAGCCCTTGAGTCCGAGTTTCAACTCGCGTCCCCGCTGCCCGTAGCTCAACTGGATAGAGCATGCGCCTTCTAAGCGCAAGGTCGCTGGTTCGAGCCCAGCCGGGCAGACCAGCCTCCTCCGACTGTTCTGCCTGTCCGCTCAGCGTGTCTTGTATTGTTGAGCGCCGAACAGAATCTCGCGCGCCGCATCCGTCACCAACGGCTTGCGCTGGTTGGCCAGCACCTCGACCCCGCGCACCACCGCCGGACGTGCAGCGATCTCGTCGAACCAGCCCTTCAGGTGCGGGTGGTCGGCCCAGTCGATGCCCTGGTTCTTCCAGGAACGCAACCACGGAAAGATCGCCATGTCGGCAATCGTGTACTGCGGCCCTGCGATGTACTTGCTTTTGGCCAGCCGCGTGTTCATCACGCCATACAGACGCTTGGCTTCATTGGTGTAGCGATTGACGGCGTACTCGATCTTTTCGGGTGCGTAGATGCGGAAGTGGTGCGCCTGGCCCAGCATCGGCCCCACGCCACCCATCTGGAACATCAGCCACTCCAGCACCTGAAAACGAGCGGCGGTGCCGGTGGGCAGAAACTTGCCGGTCTTGGACGCGAGGTACAGCAGGATCGCGCCCGACTCGAACATCGTCATTGGCACACCGTCCGGACCCTGGGGGTCCACGATGGCCGGGATCTTGTTGTTCGGGCTGATGCGCAGGAAGTCGGGCTTGAACTGGTCGCCGGCCCCGATGTCCACCGGAATCACGCGGTACGCAAGCCCGCACTCCTCCAGCATGATGTGAACCTTGTGACCGTTGGGAGTGGCCCACGAATACACTTCGATCATGTCGTTGTTGTTGTCGCCGCTCATGTTGCAGTGCTCCTTCGGCCGCACATTGCGCCCATTGCAGTCACTCTAGTTCATCTCCCTGGATCATGCTCGACGCCATCAAGCGTTGGTTCGGTTCCGGGCCTGCGGCCATGTCATGGCCTGATGTGGCGGAGTGGACAACCCATCAGCGCTACGTCTTCAAACGCACGCGCGCCGGCGATGGTTTCGTGGTGGACGGTGCCTTTGAGGGACGCGCATGGCGGCTTGAATGGGGACCACCGCAGCGCGCCTACATCGAGGG
>JANNEI010000738.1:0-5573 GCA_031378565.1 Burkholderiales bacterium | reverse complement strand
CGCCAGGCCATCACACGGTCCATCGCTGACCAGGCGCGCACGATCCGCATCCCGGTGCACATGATCGAAACGATCAACAAGATGAACCGGTTGAGCCGCCAGCACTTGCAGGAGTTCGGCTTCGAGCCCGATGCGCCGACGCTGGCCGAGAAGATGGAGATCCCGGAAGACAAGATCCGCAAGATCATGAAGATCGCGAAAGAGCCGATCAGCATGGAAACACCGATCGGCGACGACGACGATTCGCACCTGGGTGACTTCATCGAAGACACCAACAACACCGCGCCGATCGAAGCCGCCATGCAGGCGGGCCTGCGCGATGTGGTGAAGGACATCCTCGACTCACTGACGCCGCGCGAAGCCAAGGTGCTGCGCATGCGTTTCGGGATCGAGATGAGCACCGACCACACGCTCGAAGAAGTGGGCAAGCAGTTCGACGTGACGCGCGAGCGCATTCGCCAGATCGAGGCGAAGGCGATTCGCAAGCTCAAGCACCCGAGCCGCTCCGACAAGCTGCGCACCTACCTCGACAACCTGTAAGCGGTAGTCACAACAGGCCCGGATTTCCGGGCCTTTTTCCGTGATGTGCATCACGGGAAGATAGACTTCGGCGCATGACGCAAATCATCGAACGCAGCGTGCTATTTGCTGACCTTCGCGGCAGTACGGGGCTCTACGAAAGCCTGGGCAATACGGAGGCCACCGCCGTGGTCACGAACAGCGTGGCGCAGTTGGCCACCGTGGTGGTGGAGTGCAAGGGTACGGTCGTGAAGACCCTGGGCGACGGGCTGATGGCGATGTTCGAGGAGGCGCTGGACGCGGTCGAAGCGGCCGACAAGATGCACGATGTGCTGGAGCGCATGGCGATGTCCGAGGCCGGCAAGCGCGGTCCGAATCGGGCGGCCATCCAGGGCCTGCGGTTGCAGGTCGGCCTGGCGCACGGCGAGGTGGTCGAGATGGCCGGTGACGTTTTCGGCGACGCGGTGAACGTGGCAGCTCGCCTGCTCGACCATGCCGGAGACAACGAGACGCTGGCCACAGCCGCCGTGCTCGACGGCTTGCCGGCCCTCGATCGGTCGCGCTTTCGCAGCCTTGACCGCATGCAGCTGCGGGGCCGCGTGGAAGCCGTTCATGTGCACCTTCTCGAAGCGCACCGTTTCAGCGACACGGCGGCCACCGCCTATGGCGACATTCCGCTGTCGGTCGAGCCCGAGGGCATACGGCTGGTCTGGCTCGACATGAACAGGGTCTACGCAGGCCCCAATCTGCCGGTCGTGCTGGGCCGCAGCCCGCAGGCCAACTACTGCATCGACGACTCCCGCGTCTCGCGCTCGCACGCCCGCATCGACTGGCACGGCGGCGCGTTCCAGTTGACCGACCTGAGCTACAACGGCACCTACGTCTGCTTCTCCAACGAAACCGAGATCGTCGGCCTGCGTCGCAGCACCTGCACGCTGCACGGCAACGGTGTCATCGGCCTGGGTGCCTCGCCACTCGACCCCACGGCACCCAGCGTTCGATTCGAGGTCATGAAGTTCTCGGACACACAACCGCAGTCGCCGCCTGAGTGGAACCCGCCCCGCTGAACACAGCGGGGCGGGCAAGCCGCAGCTCTCGGCGTCCACCGCGTTCAGCTCGCGGCTGCCCTGTGACCCGACTCAGGGCGGCGGTGGCCTTCAGATCGCAATCCGCACCTGCGGGCTGGTGATGGATTGTCCTTTACAGTCCTGAGCCCAACACCGATCAAGACCTGCGACGCCATTCATGAAGTCAATGTTGACGTTTGCTGCCCAAGCTGATCGATTTCGATTTCCGGATGAGGTGCGCCGTCGCAAACCGTTCGAACCTGCACCCCCGGCTTTCTTGAGCGTTGCACAGCCGTGCCGATGAACAACGATCTGCAACCGTTGGGCAACGCCGAACCGCCCTCGGTCACTGCCACAGCCGCGGCAAGTGAGAGTGCACAGGCCCGCCCGGTCAGGTTGCGCGTGATGTATGTCGAGGACGACCGCATCAACGCCCTGCTCTTTGCCGAGGCGCTGCGCTTGTGCGAGGGCGTGGAACTGAGGTTGGCAGAAGACGGCGAAGAAGCGCTGCTGCTGGTGTCTGAGTGGACCCCCGACGTGCTCGTGCTGGACGCCCACCTGCCCGACATGAACGGATTCGCGCTGCTGGCTGCCCTGCGCCGTCAACCCGGGCTGCACAGCACACCGGCTTTCATGTGCTCGGCAGACGCCATGCCGGAACACCTGACGCGGGCTGCCGCCGCAGGCTTCGTGGGCTACTGGACCAAGCCGGTGGACATCGGCAAGGTCATGGCCGATCTGCAACGATTCTCAGGCTGCTCGCGCCTGCCCCCCACGGCCTGAACACAGCCCGCCGATTCAAGCTCACCCGCACCCGCACCTGCACCTGCACCCGCACTCGCACCCGTCCACGATCCCGTTCTTCCATGCGTCTCGCCACCGAACCTCCGCACAAGCACGGCACGCCGTCCAGCACTGCCATCCTGCTGTGCAACCTGGGCACACCCGACGCGCCGACGCCCTCGGCGCTGCGGCGTTACCTGGCGCAGTTTCTGAGCGACGAGCGGGTGGTGGAGATCCCTCGCATCATCTGGAAGCCCATTCTTCATGCCATCGTCCTGCGCGTGCGGCCGGCCAAATCGGCGGCCAAATACGCCAGTGTCTGGACGCCCGAGGGATCGCCGCTGCTGGTGTGGACAGCCAGGCAGGCCAAGCTGCTGGCCGGCTACCTGGGCGAACGCGGGCATCTGGTGACGGTGCGCCATGCCATGCGCTACGGCAGCCCTTCCATCGCATCGGTACTCGACGAGTTGAAGGCGGCGGGCACCACCCGCATTCTGGTGCTGCCGCTGTACCCGCAATACTCCAGCCCGACCACCGCCAGCGTCAGCGACGCCGTGTTCGACTGGGGACGGCAAGTGCGTCTGCTGCCCGAGTTGCGTTTCGTCAATCACTACCATGACGACGCCGGCTACATCACCGCACTGACCAAGCGCGTCACCGACCATTGGATGTCGCATGGTCGCCCCGACAAACTGGTGCTGAGCTTCCACGGTGTGCCCCAGCGCACGCTGCTGCTGGGCGACCCCTACCACTGCGAAAGCCTGAAAACTGCGCGACTGCTGCGCGAACGCCTGGGCCTTGGGAGCGATGACATGGCCGTCACGTTTCAAAGTCGCTTCGGCAAGGCCGAATGGCTGCAGCCCTACACCGAGCCCAGCCTGATCGAGATGGCTCGCAAAGGCGTGAAGCGGGTGGACGTGATGTGCCCCGGCTTCACCTCCGACTGCCTGGAGACCTTGCAGGAAATCAACCAGGAAGCCCGGGAAGCCTTCCTGCATGCGGGTGGCCAGGAGTTTCACTACATCCCGTGTCTGAACGACCAGCACGAATGGATTGTTGCGCTGTCGGCGATTGCCATCGGTCACCTTCAGGGATGGCCGACCCAAGTTGTGGCGGACGAAGCAGCCCTCGAAGCGCAAAGCGCTCGCGCCAAGGCGATGGGCGCGAACAGCTAAGGCAGCGAAACGGCTCGGTGCCGTCCCGAAGCGGCCGTCAAACCGCTGCCGAACGCCGCCGGGCGTTCAGGACCAACACCGCCAGGCCGGCGAACAACATCGCCCAGGTGGTCGGCTCGGGCACGGCCACCGCAATCACGCCGAAATGACCATCAGTGTTGAAGGTCAGGCTGGTGATGTCGAACTGGTCCGCTTTGGCGCTGAACTGGCCGCTGTCGAGCAAGTCGCCCCAGTCCGTGCCTTGCACGAAGACACTCGACAGTCCCGAGTCAGTTTGCCCGTCGCGCGACAGCAGGAAAGTGTCCAGATCGAACTTGCCCGAGCCCAGGAACAGGTTCGGGTCGGTGGTGCCGGTGAAGTTGAAAATTATTTTCATGTCACCCAGATCGAAGGTCGAAATCTTGGTGAGGATCAGCGCGTCGGTGAGGAAGCCGCCCTGGCCGTCGGATGCGACGTCGAGCACCAGGTCGCCATCGCCCAGGATGCCGCCGTTGATGATGATGCGACCCGGCGATTCACCCGGTGCCAAGGTGCCTCGATTGATCACCAGGCCATTGATCGTGCCGTTGTCTCCGCCCAGCGTGCCGAGTTTTCCGATCTCCACCGTTGGTGCCGTCACCGTGCTGTCGGTGACGATCAGCTTGGCCGTGCCAGTGTCAACTCCGGGCGTGCTACCGATGCCGACATAGTTGGCGCTGAGCGTCGATGCGGTTCTCATCGTCATCGTGCCGGTTGACCCGACGACACGGCCGATCAGCAACGACCCGTTGTTGCCGAGCACGACGCTGCTCGCGCCGGTCATGGTCATCGTGCCGGTGCTGCCCAGACTGCGCCCTACCGTCAGCGCATGGCCGGCCGTCCCGCTGTACTGGATCGACGAGCCGCTTGCCATGTTGAGCGTGCCGGTTCCGCCGTCGAGCGTCCGGCCGCCGCCAACGTTGATGCCGAACGGTGCGGTGTTGCTGCTGAGACTGATCTGTGCAGCATTGCTGAGAGAGATGACGCCGACGCTGCCCGTTCCCGCACCGATCGTGATGCCGGCCCCGCCGCCGTCTACGAACGGCCCCCCCGACAACCGAACCGTGGCGTTGTCTACCGTCATCGTGCCGGTGCCACCGGTCCAGCCCACGTCCAGTCCGGTCGAATCCAGGTGCCCCTGGTTCAGAACGTCGAGAACGCCCTGACCGCCGGACCCGCGCCCGACGCTCACGTAGGCGTCCGTGCCGGCCAGCCGCACCTCGGATCCCAGCCCGGTGATGGTGGCGCGGCCAACGCCACCGACCGTGTTCGGCGAGCGGCCTCCAATGACGAGCCCGGTGTAGCGCTGGTCTGTCAGCGATGTCTTGGCATTGCCCGTGATCAGCAGCTTGCCGCCGCTGTTGACCTTGAGTTCTCCGCTGCTGCCGCTGTCGTAGCCCACCGACATGTAGGGATTGAAGTTGTCGGCAACGCCAACTGCCAGCCCCAGCGACGACGAGACAATCTCGACGGTCGAGCCGGCCCCCTTTATTTCGAGCAGGCCGGTGCCGCCCGCCCCGCGCCCAACGATGATGCCGGGGCTGCCGCCACCGGGCCGGGTGTCGGCCCCAGCGTCCGTGACCAGCCAGCGTCCACCATTGCTCACAGTCGCGGTGCCATTGCCACCATCACGCCCGACGTTGCCAAAGGCGGCACCTGCAATGCCTGGCGTGCCGGCACCGGCGAGCGTGAGCTGCGAGCCCGCGCCGTCGATCAGCATGCTGCCACGCGCACTGTCGCGCCCGACGTTCAGGAACATCGCCGAGGCGCTGGCACCGGCCAGCACGCTGAACGACGCTTGTGCGGTGGCACCGCTGCGGCCTACCTGCAGGATTGGGTTGTTGCCGCTGATGTCGACGCTGGACCCAATGCCGCTGACGGTGACGTCGGCCCGGCCGCCGTTGACGCCGAGGTTGATGCCATCGAATGGCCCGATGCTTCCCGTGCCATCGACGACCAGCTTGCCGCCGTTGGTGATGCTGATCGTGGCCTGAGCGTTGGCGTGGGTGCC
>JANNEI010000397.1:0-3136 GCA_031378565.1 Burkholderiales bacterium | reverse complement strand
TCCCCGCCGAAGGAGTGCGCATTGCCCGAGGAGAAGTTGCGGAACGACATTCGAAACGTCCCGCCGACTTTGGCGTCCATCTGATGCACCTGGCAGGTGAAGCCGTAGGGCGGAATCCATTTGCTCATTGCATCGGGCTCCAGGAATGCGCGATAGACCTTTGCGGGTGTGCTGCGAAGCACGCGGTGAAGTTGGACAGTGCGGGACGACATGGCGGTTTTTCCTTTTGCTGTTGGGATGGTCGAAGCTAAGCAGGGGCTGCAGAAGGTCTTTCTGCCGCCTCTTTCACGACGCTCAGACTGCATCCATTTCGACATCCGTGGTCAAGGGAAAACCTGAGTGTGGGCCGACAACCTTCCGGCGCACGCCTGCCACGCCTGATGCGCCTGACGAGCCTGACGCGTCTGACGCGTCGACGGCGGGCTGTCAGTTCGACAAGCGGACCACGTCGCCGACGCTGAGTTCACCGCTGCCGCACACCTCGGCGTAGACGCCGAGGTCACCGTGCTTGAAGTGCTTCAGCAGCGCCAGCGGCACGCCGCGGTCGCGCTCGGCGGTCGCCGGGTTGACATTCGTCGCGGCGCAGCGCCGGGTGCGAAACACCACCTTGGCCGGCAGCTTGCCGAGCCGGATGTCGCGGTCCATCCAGTCGAACTCTTCCCACGCGGTGCCGCTGTCGAAGTAGATGTTGGCCCTGAAGCGCAGCGGGTCCATCGGCTGCCCGGTCGCTGCTTCGAGCGCGCGCACCGACGCCAGATTGATCAGCGACACCGCATTCATCATCGACGGCGAGACCACGCTGACATCGGTGAAACGGTGGCCCGGTCGGCTCACCAGCCGCGGCACGCCGTCGAGCAGGCCCTGCATGTACTCGGCATAGAAGGCCTCGACCCGCAGCCGGCCTTCGGCCGTCGACAGCGGTGCGTCGAGCACCCGCTGGCCGTGCCAGTCGATGCGCAGCGTGTCGCCTTCGTCGTCGAACGAAGCGCGCAGCATCGCGATGCGCTCGTGCTTCATCAGCATCACGAAATCGGTTTTGGGCATCGGCTTGGGGTCGTCGGCGTCGAAGCGCGCTGTGCCGTTGGTGACGGCCCACTGGCGGTCTTTCGGGAAGCCCTGGCCTGCGCTCAGGGCAACGCGGGTCAGCGGCTGGCCGCTCAGGCCCTTGACCGGGTAACGGAACAGCGAGGTGATGGTGCTCATGACGATGCCAGGATGTTGTTGAAAATCACGGTGCGCACAACAGGCGTTCGATCATCGCGCAGACCGCCAGCAGTTTGCGGTCTTGTCCGAACCCGGCCTCGACTTGCAGCCCCACCGGCAGGCCGGGTGCCGTGCGACCCACCGGCAACGACACCGACGGCACGCCGGCCACGCTGGCCGGCGAAGTGTGGCGCACGAGCGTCGGGAAGATCGGCTGTTCTCGCCCGTTCAGCAGCACCATCGGCGAATCGCCGATCGGGAATGCGCACAACGGCGTGGTCGGGTAGACCAGTGCATCGAGGTGCTGTTGCGACAGCAGCCGTTCGTACAGGCTGCGCAGTTGCGGCATGCGCGACACGGCGTCCTGGTACTGCGACTTCATCGCCGGAAACTGCGCCGCGCTGATCGTGAACAGCTCGCGCACGTCGGGGCTGGCGATGCGAGCGATGAAGTCCGGCAAGCCGATGCCCAGTTCGTCGTGCGCGACGCGGGTCCACTCTTGTGCGGTTTCGTAGGCTGCGATGATGAAGCCGATCTCGGCGTCGAGTGCGCCGATGGCGCTGGCGTCGACCTCGATCAATTCGACGTTTGCCCGCGAAAGTTTGTTCAGCGCCGCTTCGACCACCTCGATCAGCGCCGGTTCGCAATCGTCGAAGAACGGGCGTCGGAGCACGCCCAGCCGCAGCCCCGACGCGTGCAGCGCGGGCCAGGCGGCGTCGCCGCACACCGCGGCGTCCACGCGCGCGGCCTGGCCGACGTCGCAGGCCAGCACGCCGATGGTGTCGCGCGTGTGCGAAAGCGTCATCACGCCGTCGCCGGGATAGCGCCCGCTGCTCGGGCGCAGGCCGACCACGCCGCACAGCGCCGCCGGTATTCGCACCGAGCCGCCGGTGTCGGTGGCAATGGCGAACGGCACCGCGCCGCTGGCCACGCTGACCGCCGCGCCGCCGCTGCTGCCGCCGGCGATCCGCGTCGGATCGAACGGGTTGCGAACCGCGCCGAAGGTGGCGTTGTTGCTGGTCACGCCGAAGGCCAGTTCGTGCAGGTTGCTCTTGCCGATGACCACCGCACCGGCCGCCCGCAGGCGGTCGACAACGCTGGCGCTAGTTTGTGCGATCTGCTCACTGAAGACCGGGCAGCCGCCGGTGAAGCGCATGCCCGCCACCGCGATGTTGTCCTTGACGGTGAACGGCACGCCATGCAGCGCACCGGGCGCGTTGCCGGCGGCAGCGGCACGGTCGAGCTGCCCGGCGGCGGCCAGGGCAGCGGCGTCGTCGATGCTGATCATCGCGTTGAAGGGCTCCAACGCGTGCGCCGCGGCCAGCGACTTCGCGACCCGGGTGCGGATGCTGTCGGGGTCGTGGCCCGTCACCGTGGAACTCCAGCTGGCAAGGGTGCTGCAGCGGCACCACCGAATGCCGGGCGGTTCTCGTCGATGAAGTTCTCCAGCGTGCGCGGTGGGCGTTTCAGCACCCGCGCCGTGTCGGTGCTGACCGGCTCCTGTGCGCCTTGCCGTATGGCGGCCATCAGCTCGACCGCCATGTTCGATTGCCAGCGCGGCATGCCGCTGGCCAGTGGCAGCACCAGCCTGGCGACCCAGGTCGGCGGGCTGATGTGCTTGACCGGTCGGCCGGCCGCGCTCGACAGCAGACGCGCCACTTCGGCGAAGTCGGTCGCCCGGCCGCCCGTCAGCGTGTGGACGCTGCCGGCGTGCTGGGCCGGGTTGGCCAACGCGGCGGCGGCCACGCCGGCCACGTCGCGCACATCGACCCACGCCACCCGACCGGCACCGGTGGCCGCGATGATCTTGCCGACTTGATCGAGCCGGCGAAGAACAGCAGCGACTGCATGAAAAAGACCGGCCGCAGCAGCGTCCAGGCCAGCCCCGAGTCGCGCAGCGCCTGCTCCGACCGCGCGTGCAGTCGGCCGAAGC
>JANNEI010000382.1:0-8878 GCA_031378565.1 Burkholderiales bacterium | reverse complement strand
CGTCTCGAAGGTCATCGAGCCGCGCCACATGGTGGCGATCCAGTTGAAGATCTTCACGCCGGTGGGCACCGCGATCAGCATCGTCGCGTACATGAAGAACAACTGGCCCGTCACCGGCATGCCGGTGGTGAACATGTGGTGTGCCCACACGATGAACGACAGGATGGCGATCGACGCGGTGGCGTAGACCATCGACGTGTAGCCGAACAGCCGCTTGCGCGCAAAGGCTGGAATGATGGCGCTGACAATGCCGAAGGCCGGCAAGATCATGATGTAGACCTCGGGGTGGCCGAAGAACCAGAAGATGTGTTGGTACATCACCGGGTCGCCGCCGCCGGCGGGGTTGAAGAAGCTGGTGCCGAAGTGGCGGTCGGTCAGCGTCATCGTGATCGCGCCGGCCAGCACGGGCATCACCGCGATGAGCAGGTACGCGGTGATCAGCCAGGTCCAGCAGAACAACGGCATCTTCATCAGCGTCATGCCGGGGGCGCGCATGTTCAGGATGGTCACGATGATGTTGATCGAGCCCATGATCGAACTGGCACCCAGGATGTGCAGCGCAAAGATGCCGGCGTCCATCGACGGACCCATTTGCAGCGTCAGCGGCGCGTACAGCGTCCAGCCCGCAGCCGGCGCGCCGCCGGGCATGAAGAACGAACCCACGAGCATCGTGGCCGCAGGAATCAGCAGCCAGAAGCTCAGGTTGTTCATGCGCGCGAAAGCCATGTCGGGCGCGCCGATCTGCAGCGGAATCATCCAGTTCGCAAAGCCCACGAAGGCCGGCATGATGGCCCCGAACACCATGATGAGCCCGTGCATCGTGGTGAGTTGGTTGAACAGTTGCGGGTTGAAGAACTGAAGCCCCGGCTGAAACAGTTCCAGGCGAATCAGCAGCGCCAGAACGCCGCCCACCATCAGCATGGTCAGCGAGAACAGCAGGTACATAGTGCCGATGTCCTTGTGGTTCGTCGCGTACACCCAGCGCCGCCAGCCGTACGGGGCACCGTGGTCGTGATGATGATCGTCGTCGTGGGCGTGACCGTGGTCACCGTGCGGGTCGAGTACTGCACTCATGTCGAATCCTTCATTGCGTCCGTGCGGGCGTCTTCGGTTTTCTCGGCGATCGCTCTGTCAGTGGCGTGTCGCGTGCGTTTCACTTGCGGGCGGCCAGCACGTCGGCCGGCTGAACGACTTGACCGGTCTTGTTCGACCAGCTGTTCTTCGTGTAGGTGATGACGGCAGCGATCTCGGTGTCGCTAAGTTGCTTCCAGGCGGGCATGGCACCGTTGTTCTGGCCGTTCAGCAGCACCGCGATCTGCTTGCCCTTGTCCACGTCAAGCACCACCGGGTCACCATCCAGCGCCTTGATCGGGCCGCCACCCTTGCCGCTGGGCAGGTGGCAGGCCGCGCAGTTGGCGTTGTAGACCTTCTCGCCGCGGGCGGACAGGTCGGCCAGTTCCCATACCTTGGCCGGGTCATCGGCCTTGGCGGCCATTTCCTTCTTCTTGCCGTCGACCCACAGCGTGTAGTCGGCCTGCGACACCACCTTGACGTGAATCGGCATGTAGGCGTGTTCCTTGCCGCACAACTCCTGGCATTGGCCGTGGTAGTCGCCGATCTTCTCGGCGCGGAACCAGGTGTCGCGCACGAAGCCGGGCACCGCGTCCTGCTTGATGCCGAAGGCCGGCACCGCGAAGGCGTGGATCACGTCGTTGGCGGTGGTGATGATGCGGACCTTCTTGTTCACCGGCACCACCAGCGGGTTGTCGACCTTGAACAGGTAATCGTCGCCGGACGGCTTGCCGGCGTTGGACATTTCGCGGTGCGTCGGGTCCAGCGTGGAGACGAAGCCGATGCCCTCGCCTTCACCCTTGAGGTAGTCGTAACCCCATTTCCACTGGATGCCGGTGGCCTTGATCGTCAGGTCGGCCGAGCTGGTGTCCTTCATGGCCACCACGGTCT
Source organism: Burkholderiales bacterium (assembly GCA_031378565.1). Lineage (GTDB taxonomy): Bacteria > Pseudomonadota > Gammaproteobacteria > Burkholderiales > Burkholderiaceae_C > JANYJJ01. Next base: position 6,916 of record JANNEI010000382.1, on the reverse strand, counting down.
TGGTGGCCGGCAGGGCCATGCCGATCACGATCAGGAAAGGCGCGATCGTCCACGCGATCTCGACCTTGACGCTCTCATGGAAGTTGGCCGCCTTCGCCCCCTTCGACTTGCGGTGCTTGAAGATGGAATAGAACATCACGCCGAACACCGCCAAGAAGATCACGGTGCAGACCACCAGCATGAAGTAGTGCAGCCATCGCTGGTCGCGCGCGATCTGGGTGACCGCCGGCGGCAGGTCGAGCTGCAAAACCGACGGACCGCCCGGCAGGTCGTTGACCGCACGGGCCGCCTGGGTGGCCAGCAACGCTCCGAGGCTCAGGCTCCATTGCCCCGCCGCGGTCCAAAGTGCTTTCATCGTCTTCATCGTCGTCACTTCAGTTTCAAATTCTGTTTCACACACCAGCCTGCGCCAGCCGTCGGTGCGACAACTGCAGCGCCAACTTCAACTCACGGGCCAACTGGCTTCGCAACTCCGGCCGAACAAAACGGCCGACCACAATTCGTCTTCCCTGACCGGACAGTTCCACCAGCGAACGCCCGTCAGCACCCGGTTGCACATGCACCCACTCGGGCTGGAACTCCACACGCTCAAGGCGGCTGCCCGACGCGCATTCCACCGTCAGGCTGCCGCGGCGTAACGCGATTCGCTCGACATCCGCAGCATGCCGGGCATACACCAGCATCGCCACACCGACCACACCCAACTCGACCGACGCGAAAGGCATCACCATTCGCGCACCCTGCGACCACCAGAAGCCGGCCACCGCCAGCGACAAAGCGCACAACAGCAAATAGAACATCAGAAGCTGACGCGGAGCCATCGAGCAGTTTCGTTTCAACAACCATTCCACCGTCCATTCGGATTCGCCCGCTGCGGATTCTTGTCCGAAACGAAACCCGCCTGCGTGGGGTGAGTTGATGGCCGACATCCTGCTGGTACTGCTCTGAACGCTGGAGTTTGCGTTCGCCGTGGACTTCGAGGGTCGCCGAAGTGCACCGCGCACTGCCGATTTCCAGGCCCATGCGTGCGAACCCATAAATTTTACCGCAGTGCCGGATAAACCCTCAGCCAGCGCCGCGCCCCGAACGCAGCAGCGAGCGCATGTCGTCGAGCGAGACACTGGTTTCACCGCCGGACGTTGCGCGCGGCAAGGCCTTGAAGGCATGTCCGTAGGCAATCTCGAAGCTCAGGTGGAACCGTCCATCGCCCCCCTTCAGTGTCGTCAGCTCGGCTTCGAGCCCCGCCTTCCAGCGCGGCGTGCGCAAACCTGCGCTGCGCTCGGGCAAGGTGTTGCCTCCCATCGAACGCAACTCGTCCAGCGCCAGGCGCGGGTCACTCCAGCTGAGGGTGATGGTTTCCTGGTCCATCACCGGATCGGCAAAACCGGCCTGCACCAGCATGTCACCCAGGTCGTGCATGTCCACGAACGCGATCGTCGGTGCCGGCCAGCCCAGGCGTCGGTAGACGCTGCGCAACTCGCGCAAGGTGTCGGGACCGAGGCACGAGAACATCACGAATCCATCGGCGCTGAGCGACTGCTGCCAGCGCGATATCAAGGCGGGCGGGTCCTCCACGGCATGCAACATCATGTTGGCCCACACCAGTTGGGCCGGCTGCAGATGGCCCGGTAGGGCAGCCTGTTCGGCGACGACTTCGGCGCGTCCGGCACCCGGTCGCCAGGCTGACCACCACGGCCGCAGATTGCCCTGGCGGCTGCGCTCCAGCAGCGCCTCAGTCGGCTCGACGGCAATTCTTTGTGCCTTGGGGTAGGCCGCATTCAGCACCGCGCTGCTGCCCCCCAGAAACGACCACCAGTCGATGATCCGTTCGGGCTGCAGACGGATCAGCGCCAGCCGCTCGGCCATGCGACGCGCCACTTCCGAATGCAGCCACGGCGCGGCGGGTTGCGCGGCCAGGCGACGCAGCACATTGGACAAGGCCGCAGCGTCGATTCGGCGCACGTCTTTGGAGAGAAGGTCCGACATGCGCGGCAGTATATTGAGCGCCCCCAGGCCGACGACGTACGTCGTCCGCCCCCGAGGGGATGCTGAAAAGTGGCAGAGCTACATTTTCTTGAGAGCCGGTGTCCCTGACCCTCCCGCCAAGCCTGCCCGCCGCGTGGCAACTGCCCAGCCAATGCGCCGTCTGCCACGGCTGGGGACAGGCCCGGCTGTGTCACGGCTGCACGGGCCGTTTTGCTGCCAGCGCGCGCCGCTGCACGCGCTGCGCAGTGCGCGTGCCTGAAGGCGTGACGCTGTGCGGTGCGTGCCTGCGCACGCCGCCGAACTTCGACAGCGTGCTCGCCAGCGTCGACTACGCCCACCCGTGGGACCAACTCATCACGCGCTTCAAGTTCCACGCGGCGCTGGACCTTTCCGACGCGCTCGCCCGGCTGCTGGTCGACACGCACGTCGCCAGCGGGCAACCCCAACCCGCCCTGCTGTTGCCGGTTCCGTTGAGCGCACAGCGGTTGCGCGAGCGCGGCTACAACCAGTCCTGGGAGCTGACGCGCCGCGCCGCGCGATGGCTGCGCTGCCCGACCGACGCTCACCTGCTGTTGCGGGTGAAGGACACGCCGCATCAGTTGACGCTGCCCCGTGCGCAGCGCGCCGCCAACGTGCGCGGCGCGTTTGCGGTCGAGCCGAGGCGGCTGCACGAATTGCGCGGCCGCAGCGTGACGCTGGTGGACGACGTGATGACCACGGCGTCCACCGCCAGCGAGATCAGCGCCGTGCTGCGGCAGGCCGGCGCGGCCCGGATCGATCTGTGGGTCGTGGCCCGCACGCCGCCGCCGGGTTCGTGAGTTCGCGGCACACTTTCAGCGCAGGACAGAATGCGCAGCCATGTTCAACATCGTTCTCGTCCACCCCGAAATTCCGCCCAACACCGGCAACGTGATCCGGCTGGCAGCCAACACGGGTTGCGCCTTGCACCTGATCGAGCCGCTGGGCTTCTCGATGGACGACAAGCTGCTGCAGCGCGCCGGACTCGACTATCACGAGCACGCCCGCGTGCAGCGCCACGTCTCGTGGCCTGCCTTCATCGAAGCGACGCAAGCCGACCTCACGCGGCTGTTCGCCTTCACGACCCGTGGCGGTCGCAGCGTCTCCGACGTCAAGTGGCAACCCGGCGACTGGCTGGTGTTCGGCTCCGAGACAGCGGGGCTGCCCACCACGTTGCGCGACAGTCTGGCCCCGACGCAGCGCGTGCGCCTGCCGATGCGCGCGGGCCAGCGCAGCCTCAACCTCAGCAACGCGGTGGCGGTGGCCGTGTTCGAGGCCTGGCGACAGTGCGACTACGCCGGAGGCAGCTGAAAATACGGCAGCGGCCCGCCGCCGACCTGCCTCAGTGTTCGGCCCGCGCGTGACGCCCCATCAGGTGCTCCAGGGCCTGCGCAGGCGTGGCCCGGCCGTCCAGCACGCGCACCACCGCTTCGGTGATCGGCATGTCCACACCGCGTGCCTGCGCACGCCGCAGCACCATCGTGGCACTGTGAACGCCTTCGGCCACGTGGCCCAGCTCTTTCAGAATCTGCGGCAGCGGCTGTCCCTGGGCCAGCAGCAGGCCGACCTTGCGGTTGCGCGACAGGTCGCCGGTGGCCGTCAACACCAGATCGCCGAGGCCGCTCAGCCCCATGAAAGTCTCGGCGCGGGCACCCAGCGCGACGCCCAGGCGCGTCATCTCCGTCAGGCCGCGCGTGATCAATGCGGCGCGCGCATTCAGGCCCAGCGACATGCCGTCGGCCAACCCGGTCGCGATCGCCAGCACGTTCTTGACCGCGCCGCCCACTTCCACCCCGATCGGATCGCTGGACGTGTAGATGCGCAAACTGTCGCTGTGAAACGCAGCCACCGCCTGATCGCACAGCGAGGCGTCGACGCTGGCCGCGACCAGTGCGGTGGGTTGCGCCCGCGCCACCTCGATCGCAAAGCTGGGGCCGGACAGCACGCCGATGCGTGCCGCGGGTGACACCGCACGAGCCACCTCGTGCCCGAGCCAGCCGGTGCCCTCCTGGAAGCCCTTGCACAGCCACAGCACGCCCGCGCTGCGGCTGGCGTCGGCGAGCAGACCCACGCGACGCAGCATTTCGTTGAGCCCCGCCATCGGCGTGGCCACGACAAGCAGGCCGGGGTTGGACGAAGCGTGCGCATGCGCGACGGCCACGTCGAAGTCCGAGGTGATGTGCAGTGCCTGCGGAATCGCCACGTCGCCGAGGTAGCGCTGGTTGCGCCGCAGCGACTGCATCTGCCGCACCTGGTTCGCATCGCGCGCCCAGAGCCGCGTGGGGTGACGTTCGCAGACCTGGATCGCCAGCGCGGTTCCCCATGCCCCCGCGCCCAGCACCGTGACGTTCATGGCCGGTGCGCAAACGCCATCAATGCGTGCTGGTGATGATTCCCGAGCCGTTGGTGGACGCGCCTTGCGCTGTCTCGGCCGCAGCAGCAGCGGCCCGCTGCTGCTCGAACATGGCCTGGAAGTTGACTTCCGACAGCAGCACCGGCGGGAAGCCGGCGCGTGTGCACACATCAGACACGACGGCGCGCAGGTACGGGTAGACGATGCCCGGGCAGGCGATGCCGATGATGGGTTGCAGCTGCTCTTCCGGGATGTTGCGAATCTCGAAGATGCCGGCCTGCTTGGCCTCGACCAGGAACAGCGTCTTGTCCTTGACCTTGGTGGTGACGGTGGCGGTCACCGTCACTTCATAGATGCCGTCGGCCACCGGCTCGGCGCCCAGCGCGAGGTTGATGTCGACCTGCGGCTGCGATTGCTCGAGCAGGATCTGCGGCGAGTTGGGTTGTTCCAGCGACAGGTCTTTCAGGTAGATGCGCTGAATCTGGAACACGGGGGTCAGGGTGTCGTCGGCCATGGAAATCTCGCAATGAAAACAAAGCCCGCGAAGCTGCGGGCGGGTGGATGAATTATCGCCGAGCGGGATTCAGCCCGCGACCGCCAGCATGGGCATCAGCGCACCGCGCTGGTCGAGCGCAATCAGGTCGTCGCAGCCCCCCACGTGGTTGCCGCCGATGAAAATCTGGGGCACGGTGCGCCGCCCGGTCAACTCGACCATCGCGTCGCGCTCGCCCGGCTGCAAGTCGACACGGATTTCCTCGATCTGCGACACGCCGCGCTGCTGCAACAGCATCTTGGCGCGGATGCAGAACGGACACGTCTGGGTGGTGTACATCTTCACGTGTGACATGCGAATGAAACTCCGAAGCGCAGGACGGAAAGGTCAGGCCGATTTTTCGACCGGCAGGTTGGCTTCGCGCCAGGCACTCAGCCCGCCCGCCAGCGCCCTGCTGTTGGCATAGCCCAGCGTCTGCAGGATGGCCACGGCCTTCGAGGCGCGGCTGCCGGTCGGGCACACCACCACCAACGGCAAGGTCTTGTTCTTCGGCAGGTCGGCGGATTTCTCCAGCCCGGCCAGCGGCACGTTCTTCGCACCGGCGGCGTGGCCGGCCTTGTATTCCGCCGCTTCGCTGACGTCGATCAACACCGCCTTCTCGCGGTTGATCAGCGTGACGGCCTCGCTGGCGGTGAGCTTGCCGCTGGCCGAGCCGCGAGACACCAGCGGCCACACCAGCAGGCCGCCGGAGACGAAGGCGGCAAGAACCAGAAACCAGTTGTCGATGAAGAATTTCACAGGGGCGGCCCGAGGTGAGGCAAAGCCGCGAATTATAGAATCCGCGCTGAATTTCCACTGAACCGACCTTGCGCCTTCAGCGCGCCCTGCTGCCATGTACACACTCGTGCTGATCCGCCACGGCGAATCGACCTGGAACCTGGAGAACCGTTTCACCGGCTGGACCGACGTGGAGTTGACTCCCACCGGTGTCGAGCAAGCTCGCCAGGCAGGCCGCCTTCTGAAGGCCGCCGGCCTGGATTTCGACGTGACCTACACGTCGGTTCTCAAGCGTGCCGTCTGGACGCTCTGGCACGCGCTGGACCAGATGGACCGCACCTGGCTGCCGGTGGTGCATTCGTGGCGGCTGAACGAACGCCATTACGGCGCGCTGCAAGGCCTCAACAAGGCCGAGACCGCAAAGCAGTATGGCGACGCGCAGGTGCTGGTCTGGCGCCGCAGCTACGACACGCCACCACCGCCGCTGGAACCCGGCGACCCGCGCAGCGAACGGCACGACATTCGCTACGCCCGGCTGAAGCCGTCCGACGTTCCGCTGACCGAATGCCTGAAGGACACAGTCGAACGGGTGATGCCGCTGTGGAACGACAGCATCGCGCCCGCAATCAAGGCGAACAAGCGGCTGCTCGTCTGCGCCCACGGCAACAGCATCCGCGCGCTGGTGAAATACCTGGACGGCGTGGGTGACGCCGAGATCGTCGGCGTCAACATTCCGAACGGCATTCCGCTGGTGTATGAACTGGACGCCGACCTGAAGCCCATTCGCTCCTACTACCTCGGCGATGCCGCAGCCGTGGCGCAGGCGGCGGCTGCGGTCGCGAGCCAGGGCAAGGCCTGAGCGACCGGGCTCACCGCTCGCCTGCCGGCACAGCGCCCAGCGCGCTGCCGATCTCGTCGCGCAGCCGGTCTGACAGGGCGCGCCGATCCAGCTGCCGTGTCGCCTGCGGCGGCAGCAGGTGAACCTGCGCGCACAAGCCCGTCGCCATGACGACCAGCCACAGCGACTGAACCAGGGTGGTGTCGCCCAGAAAAGCCACCGCCGGGCTGACGGCCTGCTGCGAATCCGAAAAGCGCAGCGCGATGGCCTGCACCGGGGTTTCGGTGGCGATGGCCGCCTGCAGCAGGTTGGCATGAAACGGCAGCAGGCCGTGACCGTCGCCGGTGGTGCCCTCGGGAAACACAGCCACCTTCTCGCCTTGCTTGAGGGCGTCGGCCACCAGGTGCACGACGCGCAGCGCATCGCGCTTGCGTTCACGCTCGATGAACAG
>JANNEI010000378.1:0-7167 GCA_031378565.1 Burkholderiales bacterium | reverse complement strand
CCAGGCGGCAGTCGCCAGGATGGCTACCCAGACCGCGATGCCGATGACCGGCCAGTGGGTCAGCAACTCCGGGTATCGAAGGTTGCAATAGACGTTGGCCCCGATGGCGGACAGCAAGATGATCCCGACGACGACCAGCCGCGACCATTCGACGTGCACCCCTGCCGGTGCGTCCTTGGTGATGGGCTGCAGCGCGTGCTGTTGCCTGGCAGCGATGACGCCGAAGAACAGCAGCGCGGGCACGGCGGCCACATACGCCTCGAACACCTGGCTGGGTGCCACACCGGCGATCCACATCATCGTGGTGGTGGTGTCGCCGACCACGCTGCCCGCGCCGCCCGCGTTGGACGCCGCGACGATGGCAGCCAGGTAGCCCACGTGCAGCTTGCCCTTGAACAGCGTCATCGCCATGGTCCCGCCGATGATGGCGGCCGCGATGTTGTCGAGGAAGCTGGACATCACGAACACCAGCACCAGCATCACGAAACCGCCCTTCCAGTCGTCGGGCAGATAGCGCGGCAGGACGGCCGGCACGCGGCTTTGCTCGAAGTGCCTGGCCAGCAGCGCGAAGCCCAGCAGCAAGCCGAACAGGTTGGCAAGCGTGACCCATTCATGCCCCAGATGGGTCAGCAGCCCGGCCACACCGGGCACGCCGTGGATGCCGGTGAACACCAGCTTGTACGACGTGATGACCAGCAGCCCGACCAGGGCGACGCGCAAGGTGTGATGGTGAAACAGCGCCACACCGAGCAAGGTGAGCGCGAACAGGATGAAATCGACCGGGATGCCGAGCAGCGTGGGCAGGGCGGCGGTCATGCTGTCGCCGTCAATCCAGAAAGTGCGTGAAACCCGCCACCGGTTCACGCTCGGTCACCAGCGTGTTCGCGATGTCCGCCGGGTCGGCAAAGCCGAGCGACATGCCGCACACCAGCATCTCGTTGGATGGTGCGCCGATGTGGTCGAGGATGATCCGGTGGTATTGGTTGAAGGCGGCCTGCGGGCAGGTGTCCAGGCCACGGCCACGTGCCGCCACCATGACGCTCTGGATGAACATGCCGTAGTCCAGCCAGCTGCCCCGCTGGAGCACGCGGTCGATCGTGAACATCAGGCCGACCGGCGCGTCGAAGAAGCTGTAATTGCGCCCGTGCTGGGCGTGCATGCGGGCCTTGTCGGTCTTGCCGATGCCCAGCAGGCCGTACAGATCCCACCCGATCTTGCGGCGCCGGTCGATGAAGGGCGAGCGCCATTCGGTCGGGTAGTAGGCGTACTCCTCGGTGTGGGTGGCGGCAACGGCAGGGTCGTCGTGCGCGGCGGCAATCTTTCGCGACAACGCCGTCTTGGCGGCTCCGGTCAGCACGCAGACTTTCCACGGCTGGGTGTTGGTGCCAGACGGCGCGCGTGACGCGACACGCAGGATGTCTTCGATGACCTCACGCGGCACCGGCGTGGGCAGGAAGGCGCGCACCGAGGTGCGTGAGGCGATGGCAGCGTCGACCGCTGTACTTTGTTCGAGTGGAGAGATCACGAGAGTCCTTGCAGGGCTTGAGACAAAGCGGTGGGCAGCGCGACCGGCCGGCGGCTGGCGCGGCTGACGTACACATGAACGAAGTGGCCATGCGCGGCGGTCAGCGGTTCGCCGTGGACGAACAGGCCGATCTCGTAGCGCACGCTCGACGAACCCCGGGCGGCGACCCGCAGCCCCGCGTCCACCTTGTGCGGAAACGCGATGGGCGCGAAATAGTGGCAGTGCGATTCGACCACCAGGCCGATCACCTCGCCGTGGTGAATGTCGAGTGCGGCCGCACCGATCAGGTATTCGTTCACCACGGTGTCGAACAGGCTGTAGTAGACGACGTTGTTCAGGTGGCCGTACGCGTCGTTGTCCATCCAGCGGGTGCTGAGGGTCGAGAAGTGCCGGTAGGCGTCCCGGGCTTCGGGTTGCGCGCGCTCGTTCATGGATGCCATTGTTTCATTCGATCTTGTTCGATTCGATTTCAGCGACCGTTCCAGCGCGACCAACTCAGCGCCGCTTCGCGCAGCGTGCCCAGGTGCACCGCCACCGTGTCGTCGATCACCCGCCCGTAGCCGCCAGCCATCGAAATGGCCACCGGGATTCGACGCGACAGCGCCGCACCCAGCACGCGGCGGTCGCGCTCGGCGAGTGCCTGCGCCGACACGTTCAGCCGGCCAAGCCGGTCGCCTTCGTGCGGGTCGGCACCGGCCAGATAGAAAACGAGTCCCGGCAGCGCGCCTTCATGGCGCTGCCACAACTGCGCCAGCGACACGTCCAGCGCGGCGAGGTACGCGGCGTCGTCGCAGCCGTCGGGCAGATCGACATCGAGGTCACTCGCCTCCTTGCGAAACGGGAAATTTTTCTCGCCGTGCAACGACAGCGTGAACACCGTCGGGTCGTCGCGAAAGATGGCGGCGGTGCCGTTGCCCTGGTGAACGTCGAGGTCGATCACGGCCACCCGCAGCAACCGCCGGTGCGCACGATGCCATTCCGCCTGCATCAGCCGCGCGGCCACCGCCACATCGTTGAACACGCAGTAGCCGCCGCCCTTGTCAGCACAGGCATGGTGGGTGCCGCCCGCCAGGTTGGCGGCCACGCCGTGCTGCAAGGCGGCGCGTGCCGCACCGATGGTGGCCCCCACCGAGCGGCGGGCCCGCTCCACCATCTGCTGGCTCCACGGAAAGCCGATCTCGCGTTGCTGGGCGGCGCTCAGCAAGCCCTCGGCCACCCGGCTCACATACAGCGGGCTGTGCACCAGCGCCAGTTCGCCGTCGGTCGCGGCAACCGCCGCACGCAGTTCGACCGAGGGAAGCTCTGCCTCGACGCGGTCGCGCAGCAGGCGGTATTTGCTCATCGGAAACCGATGCCCCTGCGGCAGCGGCAGCACGAAAAGGTCCGAATGAAAAGCCTGCATCGCCGGGGATTGTGCCCATCTGTCGTGCGAGCTGCCGCCTCGCCAAGAAGCCGGGCTCAGAGCCTGGCGTTAGAACCGGGTCACTAATTTGCTGCGCTGCACCAAAAAAGACTTGATTTGTCACGCAAGCCTCGTACACTTGCGTTCATGGTGCAGTGCAACAAAACCTGACGCCTGAAGTAAATCCTCAACCCACTGGAGAACGAACATGATGACCGCTGAACAACTGATGGCCGCCCACAAATCCAACGTCGAAATCCTGTTCGGTCTGACCGGCAAGGCCTTCGAAGGCGTTGAAAAGCTGGTCGAACTGAACCTGCAAGTGGCAAAAGCCGCCATGGGCGAAGTCGCCGACACGACCAAGGCCGCCCTGTCGGTCAAGGACGCACAAGAGCTGATGGCCCTGCAAGCCGGCCTGCTGCAACCGGTCGCCGAGAAGGCCGCCGCCTACAGCCGCCACCTGTACGACATCGCCGCTTCGACCGGCGCCGAAGTGACCAAGGTCGCCGAAGCCACCACTGCCGAAGCACAGAAGAAGTTCATGTCGATCGTCGACACCGCCGTCAAGAGCGCGCCTGCCGGTTCGGAAAACGTGGTTGCCCTGGTGAAGTCGGCTGTGGCCGCTGCCAACAACGCGTTCGAAGGCGTGCAGAAGGCCACCAAGCAAGCCACCGACGTGGCCGAAGCCAACTTCCAGGCCATCTCGGCCACGGCAGTCAAGGCTTCGCAAGCAGCCACCAAGGCCAAGCGCTGAAACCTGGCCAGGTTGAGTAAATTCTTGTTGCCGGGTTGAACTTCGGGGTCGGGCTCTCGTCTGACAGTGGCTGCAAACGATGTTTGTGGTCTCCCTGAAGGTCTCCTCGGTACCGGCTGAATTTTCTCCTCGAAGGTACCTTTCGGCCCGGTGGCAACACCGGGCCGTTTTATTTTGTGTCGGTCACTTCGTCTTTGCCGCAATGCGCAACCGCAGTTCCGGTAGCCCGGCCAACGCCGCTTCACGCCCGGCCTGGATCGACCGCTTGCGCGACGCGAAGTCGGCGCTGGAGACGCCGGCCAGCCTGGGCCTGAGCACCACATCGGCCTCGCGCAGTTCGAAGTGATTGATGCTGCGCCCCATGATCGCGAAGGTTTGCAGCAGCATGCGCATCGGGTCGCCGGTGGCGCTGCCGTCGGGCACCGCAGTGATGTCGACTGCGATCACCAGGTCTGCACCCATCTCGCGCGCAAACCGAACCGGCACGGGCGACACGAGGCCGCCGTCAACATACTCGCGGGTGCCGATGCGCACTGGCTGAAACACCGCCGGCACGGCGCTGGACGCACGCACCGCCACCCCCGGATCACCGCGCTGGAACAGGATCGGCTGGCCGTTGTCGAGGTCGGTTGCGACGATTCCCAGCGGCAGGCGCATCTGCTCGATGGATCGGCCGCTGGTGTTGTCGCGGATGTACTTGGCCAGCGCCTCGCCGCGAATCAGGCCGCGGCCCGGAAACGCCCAGTCGGTGATCGTCGTTTCGTCCATCCCGTCGGCCAACTGCGCCAGCGCCAGCCCGTTCTTGCCCGAAGCGTAAAGAGCCGCCACCACACTGCCCGCCGACGTGCCCACGACCAGGTCGGGCTGGATGCCGGCCTCTTCCAGCACCTGGATGACGCCGATGTGCGCGAAGCCGCGTGCTGCGCCGCCACCCAGCGCCAGGCCGATGCGCGGGGGCCGGGGTGGCGGCTTCGGGGCCACGACCTCGACGGGGGGCGGTGCGGGTGGCGTTGGAGCGCTGGGCGGCGTCTGGCAAGCCGCCAACAGCAGCGCCAGCAAGAGTGCCAGCAACAGGGCCCACGGGCGGGCTGGCAGTCGAGCTTCGGAAATCAACATCGACCGATTCTAGAAGTGGCGTCGAGGGCTCGCACTCCGATATACGAGATGCGAATAAACATACGACAAAACTGTACTTTCAAAGCATATGAATAGTTTCTAGAGTGCAACGCTGGCATCGGGCGCGGCCCCTGTTGCCCACGATGCACAAACAAGGAACCCATGGACTGGATTGCGATTGCGAGCGGCTTCGGCGTTGGTGCCATCGTCGGCATGACCGGCGTGGGCGGCGGCTCGCTGATGACGCCACTGCTGCTGTCGGTGTTCAAGTTGAACCCGGCGGTGGCCATCGGCACCGACCTGTGGTTTGCCGCCGTCACCAAGACAGCCGGCTCGGTGTCTCACCATCAGTCCGGCCACGTCAACTGGCGCATCACCGCCTTGCTGCTCGCAGGCAGCATTCCGGCCTCGCTGGCCACCATCGCGCTGATGCACTTCACCGGCATCACCAAGGGCTGGGCCAGCATGCTGACCTTTTCGCTCGGCATCGCCTTGCTATTGACCGCCGTGACGGTGGCGTTCAAGCAAGTCTGGCATGCCGTCGGCCTGCGCCTGGAACGCTGGATTCCGCCGTCTCGCAGGCCCGTGCTCACCGTGCTGTGCGGGCTGATCCTGGGCGTGCTGGTGTCGCTCAGTTCCATCGGCGCGGGGGCCATCGGCGCGACACTGATCATGCTGCTGTACCCGCGCCTCGAATCGCACAAGGTGGTCGGCACCGACATCGCGCATGCGGTGCCGCTGACGCTGGTGGCCGGCATCGGCCACGCCACTTTGGGCCACGTGGACTGGAGCTTGCTCGGGTCCTTGTTGATCGGCTCCATCCCGGGCATCTGGATCGGCGCGCAGCTGACCCGCAAGATGCCTGAGAAGCTGGTCCGCGTTTTGCTGTGCGGGTCCCTCGTCACCGCCGGACTCAAGGTCATTCACTGAGTCGACTCAACTCCCTCGAAGATGTACGCCTACACCGATTTCGACCGCCATTTCGTCCACCAGCGCGCGGCGCAGTACCGCGACCAGTTGCAGCGCAACTTGTCCGGTGAGCTGAACGAAGACGAGTTCCGCCCGCTGCGGCTGCAAAACGGCTGGTACGTGCAGCGGCATGCGCCGATGCTTCGCGTGGCTGTGCCCTACGGCGAATTGAGCGCGAAGCAACTGCGCGCTCTGGCCCGCATCGCGCGTGAATTCGATCGTGGCTACGGCCATTTCACGACCCGCCAGAACCTGCAATACAACTGGATTCCGCTCGACAGGAGCGCCGACGTGATGGACGCGCTGGCTGCCGTCGACATGCACGGCATCCAGACCAGTGGCAACTGCATCCGCAACATCACCAGCGATTGCTTCGCCGGTGTGGCACCCGACGAGGTAGTGGACCCGCGCCCGTATGCCGAAGTGCTGCGCCAGTGGAGCACCCTGCACCCGGAGTTCGCCTTCCTGCCGCGCAAGTTCAAGATCGCCGTCACCGGCGCAACGGAGGACCGCGCCGCGATCGCCTGGCACGACATCGGGCTGCAACTGTTGAAGAACGACGTTGGCGAGATCGGCTTCAAGGTGCTGGTCGGTGGCGGCATGGGCCGCACGCCGGTGATCGGCACGCTGATCCGCGAATTTCTGCCCTGGCAGCAGGTGCTGGTGTTCATCGAGGCGATCGTGCGCGTCTACAACCGCTACGGCCGGCGCGACAACCTGTACAAGGCGCGCATCAAGATCCTCGTCAAGGCCGAGGGCCAGCGCTTTCTCGACGACGTGACGGACGAATTCCGCAACATCATGGAGCACGATGTGGACGGTGCGGCCCACCTCATTCCGCAGGCCGAGTTCGACCGCGTCGCGGCCAGCTTCCGGCGGCCGCCGAGCGTTGTGTCACACACGACGCCTTCCGGCGCGGTGACGCAACCCACGGTGCGGACGTTTGAAGTGGCAACCGACGCACCGGCCGGCTTCAAGCGCTGGCTAGAGCGCAACGTGCACGGCCACCAGCTGGCCGGCTACCGCGCCGTCACGCTGTCGCTGAAGCGCCCGGGCCAGCCGCCCGGCGACGCCACCGACGTGCAGATGGACCTGGCCGCCGACCTGTCGGACCGTTTCAGCGCGGGCGAGTTGCGCGTCTCGCACGACCAGAACCTGGTGCTGCCCTGGGTACGCGAAGACCAGCTGTTCGCGCTCTGGGAGGCAGCCCGCGCGGCCAGTTTCGCCACGCCCAACATCGGCCTTCTGACCGACATGATTGCCTGCCCCGGCGGCGACTTCTGCGCGCTGGCCAACGCGCGCTCGATCCCGATTGCACAGGCCATCACCGAGCGCTTCGAAGACATCGACGAGCTGTACGACATCGGCGACATCGACCTGCACATCAGCGGCTGCATCAAC
>JANNEI010000333.1:0-6297 GCA_031378565.1 Burkholderiales bacterium | reverse complement strand
GCCGGCGCAGTCTCTCCCGCAGACCTGGCGCACACCCTGTCGACCGCCTTGGCGTTGCCCCTGCTCGATCTGAACGCGATCGACGCGCAGAAGCTTCCGCGCAACCTGATCGAAGGCAAGCTGGCCGCCCAGTACCAGGTCGTTGTGTTGGGCAAGCGAGGCAACCGGCTCTTTATCGGCGGGGCCGATCCCACCGACCAGGAAGCCGTCGAGCGCATCAAGTTTGCGACGCAACTGACGCCCGAGTGGGTGATCGTCGAACACGACAAACTGTCGAAAATGCTGGACGCGTCCACCGCGAGCGCCAGTGAAACGCTGGAGTCGATGACCAGCGGCGACTTCGAGTTCGACGTCACCGACGACGTCACGACACGAGAAGAAAGTGCCGACACATCGTCCGACGTGGAAGATGCGCCGGTCGTGCGTTTTCTTCAGAAGATGTTGATCGACGCCATCAACGCGCGCGCTTCCGACCTGCACTTCGAACCCTACGAGTATCACTACCGCGTGCGCTTTCGAGTCGACGGTGAATTGCGCGAGATCACGCAGCCGCCGATTGCGATCAAGGACAAGCTCGCCTCTCGCATCAAGGTTATTTCACGGCTCGACATCGCCGAGAAGCGCGTCCCGCAAGACGGCCGCATGAAGCTGAAGTTCGGCAGCAAGGCCATCGACTTTCGGGTCAGCACCCTGCCCACCTTGTTCGGCGAAAAGATCGTGATCCGGATCCTCGACCCGTCGAGTGCGAAGCTCGGGATCGAAGCGCTGGGCTACGAGAAGATCGAGAAGGACCGCTTGCTGAAGTGCATCCAGCGCCCCTACGGCATGGTGCTGGTCACCGGCCCGACCGGCTCGGGAAAGACGGTGTCGCTGTACACCTGCCTGAACATCCTGAATCAACCCGGCGTCAACATTTCAACCGTCGAAGACCCGGCTGAAATCAACTTGCCAGGTGTCAACCAGGTCAATATCAACGACAAGGCCGGGCTGACCTTCGCCACCGCACTGAAGTCCTTTCTGCGCCAGGATCCGGATGTGATCATGGTCGGAGAGATTCGCGATCTTGAAACCGCCGACATCGCCATCAAGGCAGCGCAAACCGGCCACATGGTGATGTCGACGCTGCACACCAACGATGCTCCGACAACACTGACGCGACTGCTGAACATGGGGGTGGCGCCATTCAACATCGCCTCCAGCGTGCTGTTGATCACCGCCCAGCGCCTGGCGCGAAAACTCTGTGAAACGTGCAAGACCCAGGCGGATTACCCGGCGGACGCCATGCTGAAGGCAGGTTTTGCGCAAGCCGACCTCGACGGCACGTGGAAGCCTTATCGTGCAGTGGGCTGCTCGGCCTGCAACAACGGCTACAAGGGCCGCGTCGGCATCTACCAGGTGATGCCGATCACCGAAGAGATTCAACGCATCATCCTGGCCGAGGGCACCGCGGTTGACATTGCCAAACAGGCACACCGGGAAGGCGTGCGCGATCTGCGTCAGTCCGGCCTGGTCAAGGTTCGTGCGGGCGTGACGACACTCGAGGAAGTGATCTCGTGCACGAACGAGTGATGGCCCTCCCGAGGAAATGTGGCGTTCAACTGATCCGACCATTCGACCGATAACTCAAGCGCGGGGAGCACATCCTCGGAGGCACCATGGCCACAGCAGCAGCCGCAAAGAACATCAGGGAACTCGTCTTCGAATACGAAGGCAAGGACAAGAACGGCAAACTCGTTCGTGGAGAAATGCGCGCCGGTGGCGAGGCCATGGTGAGCGCCAGCCTGCGCCGTCAGGGCATCCTGATCACCAAGGTGAAAAAGCGCCGCATGAGCGGCGGCAAGTCCATCAAGCAGAAGGACATTGCGGTTTTTACCCGCCAGCTTTCCACGATGATGCGGGCCGGCGTGCCGCTGATCCAGTCGTTCGATATCGTCGCGCGCGGCAGCCCGAATCCCAGGCTCACGCGTTTGCTGACCGACATTCGCTCCGACGTCGAGACCGGCACAAGTTTGTCGTCGGCGTTCCGCAAGCACCCTCTGTATTTCGATGCGCTCTACTGCAACCTGGTCGAGGCGGGTGAGGCGGGGGGCATTCTGGAAACCCTGCTGGATCGCCTCGCGATCTACCAGGAAAAGACGATGGCGATCAAGAACAAGATCAAGTCTGCCTTGATCTACCCGATCGCGGTGCTGGTGGTCGCGTTCGTGGTGCTGGCCGTCATCATGATTTTCGTGATTCCGGCCTTCAAGGACGTCTTCAGCTCCTTTGGTGCCGACCTGCCAGCGCCCACGCTGGTGGTGATCGCGATGTCGGAATTCTTCGTCAGTTACTGGTACCTGATCTTCGGGTTCCTCGGTGGTGGCGTCTACTTTTTCATGGAGTCGTGGAAGCGCTCAGAGAAGATGCAGCGTGCGATGGACCGCCTGCTGCTGCGCGTTCCGGTGTTCGGTGACCTCGTCAACAAATCGGCGGTGGCGCGATGGACGCGCACCTTGTCGACCATGTTCGCCGCCGGCGTGCCGCTGGTCGAGGCGCTCGACTCGGTGGGCGGGGCCTCGGGCAACGCAGTGTTCGCCGACGCGACCGAGCAGATCCAGAAAGACGTTTCCACCGGTGCCGCGCTGACCACCTCGATGCAGATGACCGGCGTGTTTCCGAACATGGTCCTGCAGATGTGCGCCATCGGCGAAGAATCTGGTTCGCTCGACCAGATGCTGGGCAAGGCGGCCGAGTTCTACGAGGACGAAGTGGACGAGGCCGTGAAGGGGCTGTCGAGCCTGATGGAACCCTTCATCATCGTGATCCTGGGTGTGCTGATCGGTGGCATCGTGGTCTCGATGTACCTGCCGATCTTCAAGCTCGGCCAAGTGGTCTGACCGCGGGCTGATGTCTTCGGGGATCTTGGAACTGCTTCTGTCGCCGCCGGTGCTGGCCCTGCTGGGGCTGTGCGTCGGCAGCTTCCTCAACGTGGTGATCCACCGCTTTCCAATGATGCTGGAACGTGGCTGGAAGCTCGACAGCGCCGAGATGCTGGGCATCAAGCTGGATGCGCCGCCCGCCGCCATCACGCTGTCGACACCGCGCTCGCGTTGCCCGTCGTGCGCGCATCAGATTGCGTGGCACGAAAACATCCCCGTCTTCAGTTATCTGCGCCTGGGCGGCAAATGCTCTGCCTGCAAGACACCGATCTCGCTGCGCTATCCGGTGGTCGAGGTTCTCACCGCCGCGCTGTTCGGTGCCATGGCCTGGAAGTTTGGGGCCCAGCCGGTGACGCTGCTGTGGTGCGCATTTGTGGCGGTATTGGTGGCACTCGCGGGCATCGATTGGGACACCACGCTGTTGCCCGACAACCTGACCCTGCCTTTGCTGTGGGCAGGCCTGGTCGCGGCAGCGCTGGGTTGGACGATCCCGCTGCCGTCGGCGCTGTGGGGCGCTGTGGCGGGCTACCTGTCGTTGTGGACCGTGTACTGGCTGTTCAAGTTGGCCACCGGCAAGGAAGGCATGGGCTTCGGCGACTTCAAGTTGCTGGCCGCGCTGGGCGCGTGGCTGGGCGCGAACATGATCCTGCCCGTCGTGCTGGCCGCTTCGATCATCGGCGCGGTGGTGGGCATCGCGATGAAGCTCAACGCCTCCTTGCGAGAAGGACGTTACGTGCCTTTTGGTCCGTTTCTCGCCGGTGCTGGTCTGGCGGTCTTGCTGATCGGTTCGCCTCGCGTTCTGGACTGGCTCGGCTGGGCCTGAACTGTTGTCTCGGGTGATGACGTGACTTCACCGCTCTCGCTTCGCATCGGCCTGACCGGTGGCATCGGCAGCGGCAAGAGCACGGTGGCTGAACTGCTGGTCGCACACGGTGCGACCCTCATCGACAGCGATGCGATTGCGCGTGAAATGGCACAGTCGGGGGGGGCTGCCATCGCCGCCATCACAGCTGCGTTCGGTGCCGATGCGCTCGACGCATCGGGGGGGCTGGACCGACCCCGCATGCGCGCCCTCGCCTTCGCGGACCCGCAAGCCAAGCGCCGCCTCGAAGCCATTCTTCACCCCTTGATCGGCCTCGAAACAGAGCGGCGCGCTGGCGCTGCGACCAGCGCTGTGATCGTGTTCGACGTGCCGCTGCTGGTGGAGTCGGCGCGCTGGCGCGCCAGGGTCGACCGGGTGCTGGTGGTGGACTGCAGCGAAGCCACGCAGGTCGCCCGGGTGACGCAGCGTCCGGGCTGGAGTGCAGACACCGTTCAGGCCGTGATCGCGCAGCAGGCCAGCCGCGGCTCGCGTCGCGCCTGCGCCGACGCCGTGATTCACAACGACGGGATCACTCGGCTCGAACTGGCTCGGCGGGTTCAGGCGCTCTGGGCGGCGTGGTGCGTTCGGGCTTGACGGTGCACACGCCACCCTGTGGAACAATCGCCGCTGTTCGGCGCTGATCCACGTTGTGGCGCAGCGCGGAGCGGCCGACCCTGACGCAGAAGGAAGCCCCTTGGTCCTCTACGAATACCCGTTCAACGAGAGCATCCGCACCATGCTGCGGCTCGAACACCTGTTCGATCGCCTCGGGCAGTTGATGGCGCGCGACGCAGCCATGGACCACCATTTCGCGTTGGCCACCATCTTCGAGGTGATGGACGTCGCCTCGCGCGCCGACCTCAAGTCGGACTTGCTGAAAGACCTCGAGCGTCAAAAGGCGCTGATCAGCAGCTACCGCGGCAACCCGTCGGTGTCGGAGGCAACGCTCGACGAGGTGGTGGCCCGAATCGAACATGCCTTCAACGGCCTGAACCAGTTGCCTGGCAAGGCCGGACAGGCCTTGACCAGCAACGACTGGTTGATGAGCATTCGAAGCCGCATCAGCATTCCCGGCGGCACTTGCGAGTTCGACCTGCCCGCCTACTACGCCTGGCAGCAGTTCGAGCCGATGCGCCGGCGGGCCGACCTGCTGCAGTGGGCCGGCAGCCTGATGCCATTGGCCGAAGCGCTGAACGTGCTGCTCGGGCTGTTGCGTGACTCGGGCGTCCCGCACCGCGTGGCGGCCAGCGCCGGGCAGTACCAGCAAAGCCTGCCGCAGGGCCGCAGCTACCACCTTCTGCGCCTGCGCATCGACCCGGCCGAGCAACTCGTGCCCGAAATCAGCGGGCACCGGCTGATGGTGCTGATCCGCCTGATGCGCCAGGACACCGATGGCCGCCTGAAGCCCACGACGGCCGACGCGAGCTTCGAGCTCACCCTGTGCACATGAAGCCGGAGCCGACACGCATCGTCACGTGCCCGGGCTGCGGTGGCGACAGCGTTTACGCCGCCAGCAACCCGTCGCGACCGTTTTGCAGCGAGCGCTGCAAGAACATCGACTTCGGTGCGTGGGCGAGTGAGCGCTTTCGCGTTGAGGCACCTCCTTCGGCACCTGACGACGCTGAACCCGACGCGCCCTCGCCCTGAGTTGACGCTCTCGCGTGTCAGCCGCCTTGCCGGCCAGCGGGTTTGTGTGGGCGCAGCCCCTTGCAAGCGGACTCGCCGCCCCTATAATCTGAATTGCTAGCACTCAACCAGCTTGAGTGCCAATGGCAGCGCCCTCGTTCGACGAAGGCTCATCGCCGGCAAGTGAATAAGTGCTTGCTTGCATGCATTCATCCGTAAACGCTCGACATTTCTCATCAAGGAGACGCTATGAAACTTCGTCCGTTGCACGATCGCGTGATCGTCAAGCGCCTGGAACAGGAAACCAAAACCGCCTCGGGCATCGTGATTCCCGACGCTGCCGCCGAAAAGCCCGATCAAGGTGAAGTGCTGGCCGTTGGCATTGGCAAGCGCACCGACAAGGGCGACCTGATCGCCATGAACGTGAAGGTCGGCGACCGCGTTCTGTTCGGCAAGTACAGCGGCCAGACCGTCAAGGTCGACGGCGACGAACTGCTGGTGATGCGCGAAGAAGACTTGTTTGCGGTGGTCGAGAAGTAATTCCTTCTCCCCGCAGCAACCTGAACCCATCAAGACTTAGGAGAAAGAAACATGGCAGCTAAAGACGTAATTTTCGGCGGCGAGGCGCGTGCCCGCATGGTCGAAGGCGTGAACATCCTCGCGAACGCAGTCAAGGTCACGCTGGGCCCCAAGGGTCGCAACGTGGTGCTCGAGCGCTCGTTCGGCGCCCCGACCGTGACCAAGGACGGTGTGTCCGTGGCCAAGGAAATCGAACTGAAGGACAAGCTTCAGAACATGGGCGCGCAGATGGTCAAGGAAGTCGCTTCCAAGACCTCCGACATCGCCGGTGATGGCACCACCACGGCCACCGTGCTGGCGCAGGCCATCGTT
>JANNEI010000322.1:0-3524 GCA_031378565.1 Burkholderiales bacterium | reverse complement strand
GCGACCGGCGCGTACAGCCCGCCGTTGGCCAGCGCGCGGTAGGCATTCGTCAGCGCGAGCAGGGTCACGTCGGCGCTGCCGAGCGCGAGCGCGCTGCCATAGAAGCCGCCGGGTTGCGGCAGCGCCAGGCCCAGCGCGTTGAGCCGCTCGACCAGCGCGTCGGGCCCGAGCAGCGCGCCCACGCGCACGGCCGGCACGTTCAGGCTGGCACCGAGCGCGGTGCGCGCGCTGATCCAGCCCTTGAAATCGTGGTCGTAGTTCTGCGGCAGGTACAGGCCGTTCTGCGTCGCGATCTGGGCCGGTGAATCGTCGAGCAGGCTGGCCGGCGTGATCAGTTTTTTTTCGAAGGCCAGCGCGTAGATGAAGGGCTTCAGCGTGGAGCCGGGTTGTCGCCGCGCGAGCACGCCGTCGACCTGCGCCGCGCCCGACAGGTCACCGCTGGAGCCGACCCAGGCTCGCACTTCGCCCGAGGCGTTGTCGAGCACGACCAGCGCGCCATCTTCGACGTTGCGTCCCGCCAGCTCACCGAGTTGACCGCGCAGGGCACCGACGGCAACGCGTTGCAGCGCAGCGTCGAGCGTGCCGTGCTGCTGCGTCGGGCCGGACGCCACGACGACCTGGCGCGCGTAGTGCGGCGCGAGCTGCTCGCCCAGCGGCATGCCGCCCTGGCGCGCCAGCGCCGTCGCGGTCAACACCGTGACACCGCTGCACGCCATCTGCTGCAACTCAAGCACACCGCAGGCGCGCTGCGCGACGCTGTCGGGCTTCGCGTTCGGCCCGCGCAGCAGTGCCGCGGTCAGCGCGGCCTCTTGCACATCGAGCCCGCTCGGCCGCTTTCCGAACAAGGTCAACGCCAGCGCGTCGATGCCGACCAGTTCGCCGCGAAAGGCCACCGAATTCAGGTAAGCCTCGAGGATCTCGCTCTTTTTCCAGCCCGCCTCGATGCGCGCGGCCACCAGCGCCTGGCCGATCTTCTGCGTCACGCTGCGGCCACTTTCGGGGCGCGCCAGGCCGTCTTCGAGCAGCCCGGCCAGCTGCATCGTCAGCGTCGACGCGCCGCGGGTGCGCGTGTTCCACAGGTTGCCCCACGCCGTGTTGGCGACCGCGCTCCAGTCGACGCCGCTGTGCTCGTAAAAGCGCTTGTCCTCGCTGAGCACGATGGCCTGCAGCAGCGCGGGCGACATGTCGGCCAGCGGCACCCAAGGCAGCCGGCGCACGGTCTTGTCGACGCGCAGCGTCTGGATCGGCACGCCGTGGCGGTCGAGCAGCGTGATGTCGGACGGGCGATGCGCGGCCCGCACGTCGGTAAAGCTGGGCACGGCGCAGGCCAGCGTCGCACCCGACAGCAACGCGAGTGCCAAAGCGGCGCGACCCGGGCTCACGGCGCCACCTCGACCGCCGCGTTCGGCGACTCGCCAAAACTCTCCGGCGCGTACATCGCTTCCACCCGTGTCGGCGGCAGCGCGAAGCGGCCGGGGTTGTTCAGGCGCAGGCTGTACTCGATCACGTGCTTGCCGCGCGGCAGGTGGTCGAAGTAACTGCGGAAGGCCTCGAAGCTGCGCTCCTCGAACGCCGGCCAAGCGCTGCCGCTGCGCTTCTCGGTGCGGGTGGCGATCGCGGAATCGCGGCCCAGCCCCGAGCCGAGAATGGTCGCGCCGCCGGGCACCGGGTCGCTCACCACCACCCAGGTCATGTCGCTTTGCGCATCGACTTCCACGCGCACCCGCAGCACGTCCCCGCGCGACCATTTTCCCTTGTCCTTTTGTTCGACCGCGGTGACGCTGCGGCTCACGCTGTAACCCGCGCGAAGCGGTGCTTTCAACGGCACCGCCGCAAGGCTTTGCAGCGTCAACCAGGGCTTGCCGATGCCGTCCTGCACGACCTTGAGCGGCCCCGGCTGCGCCGGCCAGGCGAGCTGGATCGAACCGCCGGCGGCCGTCTGATTCCAGTCGATGGCGGCGGACTTGTCGGCCAGCGTCGCCAGCGTGCGCCCGCCGACCTTTTCGGACTCGAACCGGGCGGAGAACTTGTCCAGCGCCAGCGAGCCCCAGAGGTTGGCGGTGGTTGTCAGCCAGGCACCGCCGCGCTGCCGTCCGAGCGAGCCGACCACCATGCGCGGCAGGTCGTCTTTCCACGCCGGGTCGTCGAGCACCGCCAGGATCAGCCGCGCCGCGTTGGCGTCGGCGCTGTCCATCAGCCACCACCAGAAGTCGTCTTCCTCGTTGCTGAACTTCAGCGTGGTGCCGGCGTAGGTCAGCCGGCCGCGCAGGATCTGGTTCGCCTCGTCGAGCCGCTTCGCCTGGTTCGCAATGCCGTCGAGCTTCTTGAGGATGCGCAGCCAGTCGATCACCGCGGCGGTCGGCCACAGGTTGGGCGTGAGGTTGATCGACCCCAGCATCTTCGGCTGCGCGCGGCCGTAGCGTGACAGCGCTTCGATGGCAGCGAGCTTGCGCACATCGAGATCGGTGTTCTTGGCAAACGCAGGCGACCAGAACTTGCGCTCGATGCGGCCCTCGACGAAGGCCGTGAGCCCGTTCAGCATCGCATCGCGCGAAGCTGCCGGCACCTCGAAGCCGGCTTCGTGCGTGGCCGCCAGCAGGTAGGCCGTCAGCCGGTCGCTGCCTTGCGCGCCGTCATCGGCGCGCGGCGGAAAGTAGCTTGCCAGGCCGTCGCTGTCGAGGTAGGTCGGCAAGGCATTCGCCACCGCCGCCCACAGCGCCACATCCTTCAGGCCGACGGCCTTCGAGGTCTTCTGCTCCAGACAACTGAAGGGGTAGGTCTCGAAGAAGCGCCGCATGCCGGGCAGCGCGCCACTGAGCTTCGGCTGCACCGCGACCACGATGCCGCCGCGCTTCGGCCCGGCCGCGGGCAAGGCATCGGCCGGGGCCGCCACCGGCAGGCTGAAGCTGCCTTCGAGCTGCTGCAGGGTCGCTTGCAGCACGCGCACCGGCACGGCGCTGGGGACCAGCTGCGTGAACTAGAGCCGGTCCTCCGCGCGCACGGCCGTGGCCGCACCGGCCAGCTCTTCGGCGGCGGCTTCCCAGGTCAGGCTGAACGCATCGGCCGGCACGTCGACCGGCCACACCAGTTCGGTTGCAGCGCCGGCCGCGAGCACCACGTCCAGCGGCGGCAACGTCAGCGGCGTGCGCGTGATCTGGCTGCTGCCTTGCGTGGCGTTGTTGGCGTTCGCCGTGCCTCGCAGGGTCGCACGCACCTTCATCTCGCGCGCCGTGGTGTTGCGCAAGGTCAGCATCGCGCTGAAGCGGTCGCCCTCGCGCACCAGCGGCGGCAGGCCCGACAGCATCTGCAAGTCCTGCGTCACGCGGATGCGGGTGCTGCCGCTGCCGAATTGCTGGGCACCCGCATCGGCGACGGCCACCAGCCTGAAGCTGGTCAGCGAATCGTTCAGCGGCACCTCGACCACCGCCTCGCCGTTGGCGTCGAGCGTCACGCTGGGCTTCCACACCAGCAGCGTGTCGAACAGCTCGCGCGTGCTGCCGCGGCCACCGCCGCCGCCCGCCGCC
>JANNEI010000283.1:0-7815 GCA_031378565.1 Burkholderiales bacterium | reverse complement strand
ATGGACGAGGTGCTGCGCCTGGCCGACCAGGTGGTGGTGATGAACGAAGGCCGCAGCGTGGCGGCCGGACCGGCGCTCGACGTGCTGGGCGACCTGAGCCTGCAGCCGATGATCGGCCGCTTCGAGGCGGGCAGCGTGCTGGCCGGCGTGGTCACCGAGCAGCTCGGCGACTGGCAGCTCACGCGGGTCGACGTGGCGGGCCAGCGCATCACGGTGCCGCAGATCGACGCGCCGGTGGGTGCCAGCGTGCGCCTGCGCATCCGGGCGCGCGACGTGGCCTTGCAGCGCGAGGTGCTGCCGTCGAGCGCCAGCAACCAGCTGACCGGCAGCGTGCTGCGCGTGCTGGACCGCGACGGGCCGTACAGCATCGTCGAGGTGGCCTTGACGCACCCGTCGATCGCAGGAGTTGTGCATGTCGGAGCGGTGCATGCCGAAGCAGCGCATGTCGGAGCGGCGCATGCCGGCGAAACCCTTTGGGCGCTGGTCACGCGCCGCTCGGTGCACACGATGGGATTGGTTCAGGGCCAGGCCGTGGTCGCGAGCTTCAAGGCGGTGGCGGTGGAAGGCCGCTCGGCGGCGGCGTTTCACGACGCGCCTGCGCAGCACCCCTGACTGTCGGCACCCCTGACGCGACCCGTTGTTGCTGCTCCGGCATCATTGCGCCATGCCGATGGTCCTGAACAGTGTCAACGTCTCGCTCGCCCGCCGTGTCGACATCAACGGCCGCAAGGTGATGACGGCGATAGGCACGCTCGGCGTCAGCGGACCCGTCGCCGTCGGGCCGGTGGGGCTGGCCGGCGACGAGCAGGCCGACCTGTCGGTGCACGGCGGCCTCGGCAAGGCGGTCTACGCCTACCCGAGCGAGCACTACCCGTTCTGGCAGACCGTGCGTGCGCAGGCCAGGGTGTCGCTGTGGGACGAGCAGTTGCCCAGCGGCTTCATGGGCGAGAACCTGACGCTGTCGGGCCTGTTGGAAACCGACGTGTGCATCGGTGACGTGCTGCGCTTCCCGAACTGCCAGCTGGCGGTCAGCGAGCCGCGTTTTCCGTGCTTCAAGTTCAACGCCGCGATGGGATTCAACCAGGCCAGCAAGATGATGGCGGCCAACGGCTGGTGCGGCTTTTATCTGGCGGTGCGCGTGCCCGGCACGTTGACCGCGGGCGAGGAATTCGAGCTGGTCCACGGTCCGCGCGAGGTCGGCATAGCGGAATTGTTTCGCTCGCGCGTGGCGGGACAGCGACGCTGACGTGGCGCGTGCGTGAGCTGTGCCTGTGAGTTCTTGCCTACAGCCAAATGCGCCGCGTTCCGACACCGCCCGCTGCTAGAGTGACTCGACGCCGCGCCCGTTGCACGGCGACCCTTTCATCCCCCAGGAGCTACCCATGAGCATCATCAGTTTCTTCAAGGAAGCCGGCGAAAAACTGTTCGGTCACAAGGAAGCCGCCGCTGCGGTGACGCAGGCGCAGGCCGCACCCGACAACGCCGCGCTGCAAGCCCAGGCGGCCGCAGCCAACCAGGCGGCGGCGGCGGCCATCGTCACCTACATCGGCACGCAAAATCTGAAGGCCGAAGGCCTGTCGGTCGAGTTCGACGGTGCCAGCGGCAGCGTGACCGTGGCGGGCGTGGCCGCCGACCAGGCGACCAAGGAAAAGGTTCTGCTGTGCTGCGGCAACGTGCACGGCGTGGAGAAGGTCAACGACATGATGACGGTGACGGAGCCGGCCGACGAGTCGAAATACCACACGGTGGTGCGCGGCGACACGCTGTCGGCCATCGCCAAGACCTACCTCGGCAACGCCAACGCGTACCCGAAGATCTTCGAGGCGAACAAGCCGATGCTGAGCCACCCGGACAAGATCTATCCGGGGCAGATGCTGCGCATTCCCGCTTCAGCCTGAAGCGACGGCGACCGCCTGATTTCAGGCAGCCGCGGACTGAAGCGCGGGGTAGTCGGTGTAGCCCTCCGCGCCGCCGCCATACAGCGTTTTCGGGTTCATTCGGGTGAGCGTCGCATCCACGCGCAGTCGCTGAACCAAGTCCGGATTGCTGATGAACGGGCGGCCGAACGCCACCAGATCGGCGTGGCCTGAAGACACGGCGTCGAGCGCCATCTGGCGCGTGTAGCCGTTGTTGACCATCCAGGCGCCCTGCGGGTTGCCCTGCTTGAAGCGCGCGCGCAGCGCCTCGAAGTCGAACCGGGCAATGTCCCGATCGCCGCCGGTCTGGCCTTCGATCACATGCAGGAAAGCCAGCTTCAACGGTGCCAGTTGCTCGACGACGAAGTTGAACAGCGTCTGGGCATCGCTGTCTTGCTGCGCGTCGTTGACCGGCGTGATCGGGCTCAGCCGCAGGCCGGTGCGACCGGCCCCGATTTCGTGGGCCACCGCCGCCATCACTTCGAGCAGAAGTCGCGCGCGGTTGGCGACGGGGCCGCCGTAGGCATCGGTGCGGTCGTTGATGCTGTCGCGCAGGAACTGGTCGAGCAGGTAGCCGTTTGCGCCGTGCACTTCCACGCCGTCGAAGCCCGCCTGCATGGCACATCGCGCTGCGTGCCGGTAGTCGGCCACGATGCGTGGCAGCTCGTCGAGCCGCAGCGCGCGCGGGGCCGAGGTGTCGACGAATCCGTCCTTGGTGAACGTCTTGGCGATGGCAGCACGCGCCGTCGAAGACACCGGCGCGATGCCGCCCGGCTGCAGCGACACATGCGAGATGCGGCCCACGTGCCAGAGCTGCACGATGATCTTGCCGCCCTTGGCGTGCACGGCGTCGGTGACCTTGCGCCACGCCGCCACCTGCTCGGACGAATGGATACCGGGCGTATCCAGGTAGCCCTGGCCTTCGCGGCTGATCTGGCTGGCTTCGGTGACGATCAGGCCGGCGCTGGCGCGCTGTGCGTAGTACTCAAGCGCCAGGTCGGACGGCACTTGATCGGCTGCGGCGCGGTTGCGCGTCAGCGGGGCCATCACGATGCGGTTGGCAACGCTGATGTCGCCGAAACGGGTGGGTTCGAAGAGTGAAGTCATGTGAGGTTGCGCCAGGCACCGTGGAACGAATGACCGCGAGCGTATCGGCTTCGGCCAATTCCGCACCGGTCGCGCGTCATCGGCCGGCTGTGTTATCAGCCCGCTTGCCCGTACAGTCTCAGGTTGTCCTGTTTTGAGTTCGCCGCCATGCTCGCCTACCGCCATGCCTTTCACGCAGGCAACCACGCCGATGTGCTCAAGCACACCGTGCTGACGCTGGTGCTGCGCTACATGAACCAGAAGGCCAAGTCGTATCGCCTGGTCGACACCCACGCGGGGGCGGGTGGCTATTCGCTGGAAGGCCGCTACGCGCAGAAGAAGGGCGAGTTCGAGCAAGGCATCGGCCGACTCTGGAGCCGTGACGATTTGCCACCGGCCGTGGCCGACTACCTCGACCTGGTCAAGCAGTTCAACCCCGAAGGCCAGCTGGAGCAATACCCCGGCTCGCCCGCCTTCGCCAAGATGCTGTTGCGCCGCCAGGACCAGCTGCGAATGTTCGAACTGCACCCCACCGACCACAAGATTCTCGAAGCCTACCTGGGCCAGGTGCCCGGCGCTGAGGTGTTCGATACCGACGGCTTCGACGGCTTGAAGGGCCAAGTGCCGCCTTCGTCCCGCCGCGGCGAGGTGTTGATGGACCCGAGCTACGAGGGCAACCACGACTACGGCCGCGTGATCGCGTCGCTGCGTGAGGCGCTGCTTCGTTTCGCCGAGGGCGTCTACATGGTGTGGTATCCGCAGGTGCAGAAGGTGGAGGCGGCGGAACTGCCGCGGCGATTGCAGGCGTTGGCACCCAAGGGCTGGCTGCACGCCCGGCTGACGGTGCAATTGCCCGACTCGCAGGGCTTCGGCCTGGCCGGCAGCGGCGTGTTCATCCTGAACCCGCCGTTCACGCTGCACGATGAGCTGAAAGCCGTGCTGCCCTACCTCACCGACGTGCTGGGCCAGTACGACGGGGCCAACTACCTGCTGGAACAGCGCGTGGTGTGAGCGCGGCGCGCGTCACTTCGCAGCCGGTGCCGCGTGGGCCTTTTTCAGGCTGTCCAGCCACTGGGTCCAGTCCTGCGGGCCGCTCTCGTGACGCTTCTTGAGGTTGCCGAGCACGAAGCCCCAGGCGCGGTCGAAGTAGGCGTAAGTCTTGTCCCACTCGCCGCCATCGCCCCAGCCCGTGTGGTGCAGGGTCACGCGGGTCGATTGGCCGTCGATGTCGAACAGGCGCACCACCACGAAGGTGCGCTGCTGGCGCGCCAGCGGCAGCGAAGGCGGCGCGTTCCAGTCGAAGCTGAGCATCTTCGGTTCCTGCAGCGCCATGAAGCGCATGTCGTCTGCCCCTTTCATGCCCGGTTGGGCCAGCGGGTCGATGTGGACATGGAAGGCCCCGCCGACGCGGGCGTCGATCTCGGCCTCGGGCGCGAAAAAGGACTCGATGCCGGCCTTGCTGGTCCAGCTCTGCCAGACCGCGGCGATCGTGGCCGGCACGATCACCTCCTTGTCGATGGAACGCTCTTGCGCCCAGGCGGCCAAACCGACGGACCACAGCAACAAACCGATCACAACGTGCATGCTTGGCTCCTTGGGCGTGATTCAACCGTCACTGCCGAGCGCAGCTCCCTTCATTCAAGGGATACCGCGTCCGCGCCGACCCGAGTACGGTACTGCATCCCACTGCCAGGAGGCCTCATGAAATTCACCCACACCCTTGTCGCCGCAGCCTTGCTGGCCGGCGTCGGCGCTGCATCCGCTGCCACCACCTGGACCGACTGGACGTCGTCCACCGCCACCAGTGCCACCGGCACGCTCGGCGCGACCACGGTCCGCTTCTCCGGTCCGGTTTATTTCGCGCAGACCGGCGGCGGAACCGACTTCTGGACCATCGGCACGCCCGACCCCTACTCGGTCACCGGCCGCCCGACCGGCACCGACCTGATCGCCATCGTCGGCGGCCAGGGAACCTCGTTCACACTGAGCTTTTCGCAAGCCGTGGTGGACCCGTACTTCGCGGGTTTGAGCCTGGGCCAGCCCGGCGGCTATTTTGTGTCCTATGACTTCGATGCAGCACCGACGCTCATCAGTTCCGGCCAGGGCTACTGGGGCGGCTGCGCGACCTGCCTGACCGTCAGCGGCAACAGCATGATCGGCGAAGAAGGCCACGGCGTGGTTCAGTTCAAGGGAAGCTTCACCTCCATCAGCTGGACGGTGCCAGTCGGCGAAACCTGGCACGGATTCCAGGTCGGTGTGAACGCCGTGCCGGAACCCGAAACCTACGCGCTGATGCTCGCCGGCCTGGGTGCCGTGGGCTTCATGGCGAGGCGCCGCAAGGTCTGATCGCCAACCCCGCGAAGCAAAGGCCGGCACCTGCCGGCCTTTTCCGTTTGGCCTCACACCCTCGCTGACCGCGCGCGGCGGATTTGTCGGCGTGCTGACCAAGAGCCGCCAGGCCAGCGACCTGTCGGGCGCCACCGAGACGGACCGCAAACGCGACGGTGGGGTGACCGGCACCTGAAGCGCGAGGCAGCGCCCCGCATCTGCGGGGACACCGGACAAACGCGCAGCCTGCGCTGCCTGCGCTCGCTGACAATCCCGGCCAAGGAGATTTCTGCACCATGGCCTTGCCTCTCAGTCGCGCCGCGCTTGCGCGCGTCGTTCCGTTCGCCGCCTTCATGTTGCTGCTGGCGTTGCGCGGTGCGCTGCCTGCCGATGGCTCGTGGGGCATCGACCCGCGCTGGGTCTACGGCATCACCGTGCTGGTGGTCGGCGCGCTGCTCGCGTGGTGGTGGCGCGAGTACGGTGAACTGTCAAACCAACTGCTGCCGACGCTGAAGGAAGCGGCGCTCGCGGTGCTTGTGGGCGTCGCCGTGTTCGGGCTGTGGATCAACCTCGATGCGCCTTGGATGAAGATCGGCGACGCCACCGCCGCCTTCATTCCGGTGGACGCGAAAGGCCAGTTGATGTGGCCATTGCTGGCCGTGCGCTGGGTCGGCGCTGCGCTGCTGGTGCCGGTGATGGAAGAGCTGTTCTGGCGTTCGTTCCTGATGCGCTGGGTCGAGAACGCGCAGTTCGAATCAGTCGTTCCGCAGCGCGTCGGCCTGAAGGCGGTGGTGTTGTCGACCTTCGTCTTCATGCTGGCCCACACGCTCTGGCTGGCCGCCATCGTCGCTGGCCTGGCCTACGCGTGGCTGTATGTGCGCACGGGCAAATTGTGGGTGCCGATCATCGCTCACGCGGTGACCAATGGGGTGCTGGGTGTGTGGGTGGTGATGACGGGGAACTGGGCATTCTGGTAACTCCGCTGAGCTTCACCGAGTCACGG
Organism: Burkholderiales bacterium; assembly: GCA_031378565.1. GTDB lineage: Bacteria > Pseudomonadota > Gammaproteobacteria > Burkholderiales > Burkholderiaceae_C > JANYJJ01. The sequence goes on along the minus strand of JANNEI010000283.1, from coordinate 1,482 downwards.
CTTCACCTAGTCGGCAGAGGCGGCGGTGCGAGCCCGAGCTGATCCCACGCGCCCTGCCGAAGCGCCTGCGCAAGCCGGGGCACCTCGAGCGTTGCCGCTAGCCGCTTTTCTGGCGTCATCGTGGACAGCAGCGCCTCGCGAAGACCGGAGCCGCAAATTCCCGTTCCGACACACATGCCCTCCGATTCGTTGGACGGCGTGTCGCAGGATTTCCGGGCGGGGCCGTTTTGCCCGTTGGACTGCGCAGTGGACGCAACGGTCGCCGTGCGCGAGGTGGCCGGTGCAGGAAAGTTCACCGGCTCGGCACGTGGCGTCTCGCCCAAACTCGACCACAGGCCGCCTGCAATGAAGGCAACCACCGCGCCGCACAATATCCAACGACCGAGCATCGACATTGAAGTGGGCCTCGAAAGTCAGCGGCGGCCGATGAAGCAGCGATCAAGCGCCGCTCGCGCGGTCGCTGCGCAGCTTGTCTGCCCGATCATGTTCAACGCGCCGTTGGTTGAATGGCGGCACTTTGCTGGACGAGCCACCCCATGAAACTTCGAACCACCTTGCACGCCGGCCCGCTGGCCGGGCTCAAGGTCATCGAACTCGGTCAACCCATCGCCGGCCCGTTCGCGGCCAAGACGCTGGCCGATTTCGGGGCCGAGGTCATCAAGATCGAACCGCCCGCGCACGGTGACAACCCCGGCGGCGACCCGCTGCGCCAGTGGCGGCTGCTGCACAACGGCACCAGCCTGTGGTGGCAGGTTCAGTCGCGCAACAAGCACAGCGTGGCGCTCGACCTGAAGGACGCAGCGTCGCGTGAAACGGTGCGTGCGCTGATCGCCGAGGCCGACGTGCTGATCGAGAACTTCAAGCCCGGTGTGATGGAGGCCTGGGGCTTCGGATACGACGCGCTCAGCGCCGCCAACCCCGGGCTGATCATGCTGCGCATCAGCGGCTACGGGCAGACCGGGCCCTACAAGGACCGGCCGGGCTTCGGCGTGGTGGCCGAGGCGATGGGCGGGCTGCGCCACCTGACGGCCGAGCCGGGCCGCGTGCCGGTGCGGGTGGGCGTGAGCATCGGCGACACGCTGGCTTCGCTGCACGGCGTGATCGGCATCCTGATGGCACTGCAGCACCGCCATGCCAGCGTCAGCGCCGAGGCCCCGAAAGGCCGCGGCCAGGTGGTCGACGTGGCGCTCTACGAAGCCGTTTTCAATTGCATGGAAAGCCTGCTGCCCGAGTACAGCGCGTTCGGCGCGGTGCGTCAGCCGGCGGGCTCGGCGCTGCCGGGCATCGCACCGAGCAACGCCTACCCGTGCAGCGACGGCTGGGTGCTGATCGCCGGCAACGGCGACTCGATCTTCAAGCGCCTGATGGGCGCGATCGGCCGCGACGATCTGGGTGCCGACCCGCAACTGTCCGGCAACGCCGGCCGGGTCGCGCGCGTCGCCGACATCGATGCGGCGATCGGTGACTGGACCACGCCGCGCA
>JANNEI010000267.1:0-3689 GCA_031378565.1 Burkholderiales bacterium | reverse complement strand
CGCGGCGGGTCGGTCTCGATCAGGTGGTCGATGCTGGCCAGCGTGTTGAACAGGAAGTGCGGCTCCACCTGCGCCTGCATGGCGGCCATGCGGGCTTCGATCACCTGGCGCTTGAGCGCTTCCGACTCGGCCATTTCGGTGGCCACCACCGCCTGCGCCTCGGCCTTGAAGCGGCCGGCCGCCATGATCTTGGTGACGATCGACAGCACGATCAGCAGGAAGGTGAACGGCGGCAGGTGCGGGCCGGGGCTGAAGCCTTCTTCGGTGACGTAGCGCATGCCGGTGGCTTCGAGCCGCGCCGCGGCGGCGTCGGCCTCTGCCTCGGCCGCATCGGCGGCGGCCTCGCGCGCCGCCTCTTGCGCCTCGCGAATCGCCTGCTTGATGGTTTCCTTGGTGGTCGGCTCGGGCGGCATGTCCTGCGTCGCGCTGGTCGGCGGGACTGTGGGCGAGGTGGGCAAAGCCGGTGCGGCTGGCGGTGCCGGCGGGGCTGCCGAACCCGCACCGCTGGCCGCACCCGGATTGCGCTTCAAGTGAACGCCCTTGTCGTCGATGCTGATGCTGAAGGTCTTGCCTTTGCCGTCGCTGATGCCGTCGATCACCAGTGGTTCGTCCTTCTCGTCCTTCACGACCACGCCGCGCTTTTTTTTCTTCGGCACCGGCGTGTCGGCCGACACCAGCACGCGCTTGTCGTCGGTCCATTTCAGGCTGAAAGGCGGCAGGCCCGACAGGATGCCGCTGACGATCAAGGCCAGCAGCGACAGCATCCAGAAACGCCACCAGCTGATGCTGCTGAGCCAGCGCGCGTAGCCGACGAAGGCGCGGCGCACGCCGGCCGCCACCTTCGACAGCGTGCTCTGGGCGGCGGGTGAAGCAAATGAGCGAGAGTCCATGGCCCGACTTTAAGCGGCGTCTGCAGGGCACTTCCAGCGCGCAGCGACAGCCTGCGAAGGCGCGCGGACAGGCTGCGCACGCCGCCGACAAAGCGGCCGCGTGCCTGCCAGAATCGGCCCGGTCCGCCCACCCAACAGCACCCAAACGCACCCGGAAGCAGCCCCGCCATGCTCGAACTTCACTACTTTCCCGGCAACGCCAGCCTGACGCCGCACCTGCTGCTGGAGGAGCTGGGTGTTCCCTTCACGCTGCGCCTGGTCGACCGAACCAAGGCAGCGCACAAGCAGCCCGACTACCTGGCGCTGAACCCGAACGGGCTGATTCCAGTGCTGGTGGACTCGCGCTTCGAGCCCGCGCTGGTGCTGTACGAGACCGCCGCCATCTGCCTGCACCTGCTGGACACGCACCCCGATCACGGCCTGGCCCCGGCGCTGGGCACGCCCGAGCGGGCGCACTTCTACAAGCGGCTGGTGTGGCTGACGAACACGCTGCAGGCCTCGTTGATCCAGTACTTCTACCCCGAGCGAGTTGTCGATGCCGGCGACGCCGCGGCGGCGGCGCAGGTGAAGGCGCAGATGGAAGCGAAGGTCGGCGGCCTGCTCGACCAGCTCGACGCCGAACTGGCCCGCCACGGCCAGCCCTGGCTGCTGGGCGCTGCGTTCAGCGCCGTCGATCTGTACACGTTGATGCTGTGCCGCTGGACGCGCGGCTTCACGCGGCCCGCGCGCAGCCTGCCGAACCTGGGGCCGTATTTGCAGCGCGTGCTGGCCCGGCCCGCGGTGCAACGGGTGTTTGAGAAGGAAGCGCTGGCGGCACCGATGGTGTGAGGGAAGAACCGCTCCCTCCCCCTCGACGGGGGAGGGTTGGGGAGGAGGTGAGAACGCGAAACCACACCGGCGCTTTCTACAACGCTCCCACCCGTCCCCTCCGACAAGCTCAGAACAGGCCAGCCTTCCCGCGTCAACGCGGGAAGGAAGAAAGCCAATGCTCGGTCAACGGCGTGGCCGACTTGTTGCGCCGCTCATCCATCAGCGCCTCGAACAGCTCCGCGTTGCCAGCCCGCGCAGACGCCGCAAGCAGCGTCTGCGCCACCAGATCGCGCTGCGCGTGGCTGCCGCCCACGCGGTGCAGTTGCGCCCGCAAGGGCGCGACGAGCCGCAGCGCTTGCACAAAATCGCCGTGGCCGAAGGCCAGCATGCCTTGCAGCAACGGCAGGCCGACGTCGCGTGCGGTCGCCAGTTCGCTGGCGCTGCCAGAGCGCACCGACCGCTGCACCGCTGCCACCAACGCGCCGGCCTGGGCCATGCGTTGCTGGCCGATCAGCACCAGCAGCGCATGCAGGTCGTTGAAGACGGACGCCCCGGCCGGGGCCGGCGACAGGTCCCAACCGGTGCCGGCATCGAGCCAGCGCCGGCCCACATCGAAGCCCAGCAAGTGCACACGCCACAGCAAGGCCGCACCGTCGAGCCGGTTCAGCGTGATCGCCGCGTGCCCGCTGCTCAGGCGGTCGTCGTACAGGGCCAGCGCGCCCGCCACGTCGAGCGCTTCGAGGTGGAACAGTGCCAGGTGCCACCAGTGGTGGTTGGCAAAGCCGTTGCCCTCGGCCCAGTCGGCCTGTCGCTCGCGCAACCACTGCTGGCCGTCGCTGAAGCGGCCCTGCATTTCCATCACATGCGCCACCGCATGCGTGGCCCAGGGCACCTTGGCCGGGCCGACCACCGCCTGCCGACCGACAGCCTCGGCCTGGTCGTACACGCCGCACTCTTCCAGGCCGAAAGCGTGCATGCCCAGCAGATAGGGCCGCAGCGGGTCGGCGCGGTCCCACTCGGGCAGCACGCGGGCCGGGCGCGCCAGCAGCTGGGCTGAATCACCGCGGTAGAAGTCGAACAGGTGCGCCCACTGAAGCGCGTACAGGTCGCGCGGGTGGCGGTCGAGGATGCGTTGCCAGCCGGCACACGCAGCCTGCCAGTCGCCGGCGGCGCAGGCCTGCACGGCGGCCAGGTGCATCGACTCGCGTTCGGTCGCGTGCCCCGCCAGCGCCTGTGCACGCCGCAGCGCGGCCAGGGCATCGCCCAGCAACGCAGGCTCGGTGAGCGTGAGCAGAAAGCCCGCGCGCATCAGGTGCGGCAACATCCAGTCGGGGTCTTCGGCCAGCGCCGCATCGATGTCGGCCAGCGGTGCGTCGAAGAACGAGGCCATGCGCCAGAGCGCTGTCTCGGCGTGCAACAACGCCTGCGCAGAACGGGTGCTGACGGGGTTGCCGCGAGCGTCTTTCACAGGCCCGTCAAGCAGCACTCAAACAGCGGTCGGCGGCTGCGGCCAGGCCCGCTGCGCAGGCCGCATGCGCTCCCACGCGCGGGCGACCTGCAGCACGCCCAGATCGTCGTGCCGCGGGCCGACGATCTGCAGCCCGATCGGCAAACCTTCCGCCGTGTAGCCGCAGTTGATGCTTGCGGCCGGCTGCTCGCTCATGTTGTAGGGCAGCGTGAAGGCGATGTGCTCGAAGGGCAGCGCCGGGTCGTGCAGCGGGCTGGCCAGCTCGGCCGCGAAGGCGGGCATCGCGGCGGTGGGCGTGAGCACGAAGTCGAAGGCGCCGCAGGCGCGCACGGCAGCGTCGCGCATCGCGCCCATCTGGCTGTAGGCGTGGAACACCTGCGCGCCCGTCAAGCCCGCGCCGCCACGCGCCCACTCGACGATGTAGGGCAGCACCTTGGCGCGGCGTTCCTCGGGCAGGGCCGAGATGTCGATCCACGAGCGGGTGCGAAAAAACGCGTCCATGCCGTCGGCCATCACGCGCG
>JANNEI010000257.1:0-2300 GCA_031378565.1 Burkholderiales bacterium | reverse complement strand
GCCTACGACGCGTGGATGACGGTCTATTGCGTGGCGGTGTGCGCGCTGATCCTGGCCGTCATCGGCATGGCGCTGTTCGCGTCGTTCGCCAGCTTCTGGCCCTACGACCTGACGCCCAGCCTGAAGCACTACACGATGGGCCTGGTGGACGCGGAGGTCGGCGGTGCGTTCGTCAACAGCCTGAAGCTGGCGGCAGGCACGGCCTTGTTCGGCACCGCGCTGGTCTTCATCGGGGCCTACATGCTGGAGAAGACGCGCGGGCTGGCCTGGGCGCGCCCGCTGGTGAACCTGCTGGCCCTCCTGCCGATGGCCGTGCCCGGCCTGGTGCTGGGCCTGGGCTACATCTTCTTCTTCAATGCACCGGGCAATCCGCTGAATGGCCTGTACCACACGCTGACCCTGCTGGTGCTGTGCACCATCGTCCACTTCTACACCACCGGTCACCTGACCGCAGTGACGGCGCTGAAGGCGCTGGACAGCGAGTTCGAAGCCGTGTCGGCCTCGCTCAAGGTGCCGTTCTACAAGACCTTCTGGCGCGTCACCCTGCCCATCTGCACGCCCGCCCTGGTGGACATCGCACGCTACTTTTTCATCAACGCGATGACGACGATCTCGGCCGTGGTGTTCCTGTATTCGCCCGACACCAAGCCGGCATCGATCGCCATCCTGAACCTCGACGAAGCGGGCGAGGCCGGTGCCGCTGCCGCGATGGGCATCCTGATCGCCGTAGCGTCCACCGTGGCCACTCTGCTGTTCATGGCGCTGGGTGCGTGGGTGGACCGGCGCACGCAGGCGTGGCGGCAGCCTGCAGGAAAATAGAGGACAGAGGACACCATGGACCGTGACGCCATTTTGCTGACCCCCGGCCCGCTGACCACCACGCTGCGCACCAAGCTGGCAATGCTGCGCGACTGGGGTTCGTGGGACGCCGACTTCATCGCGCTGACCGCCGAGCTGCGCCGCCAGTTGCTGGCCATCGTGCACGGGCAGGACTCGCACGTGGTCGTTCCCTTGCAAGGCAGCGGCACCTTCGCGGTCGAGGCGGCCGTGGCCACCCTCGTGCCGCGCGACGGGCACCTGCTGGTGCTCGACAACGGTGCCTACTGCAAGCGGCTCGGCAAGCTGGCCACGCTCATGGGCCGGCGCACGACGATCGTCGCTCGGGCCGAGGACGCGCCGGTGTCTGCCGATGAACTCGATGCGCTGCTTCGTGCGGACGCGAGCATCAGCCACGTCGGCTTCATCCACTGCGAAACCGGCACCGGCGTGCTGAACCCGTTGCAGGCCGTCAGCGAGGTCTGCGCGCGCCATGGCCGGGGCTTGATCGTGGATGCGATGAGTTCATTTGGCGCGCTGCCGATAGATGCGCGAAAGCTGCGTTTCGACGCGCTCATCGCCGCCAGCGGCAAGTGCCTGGAGGGCGTTCCCGGCATGGGTTTCGTCTTCATCCGCAGCAGCGTGCTGGCCGGCTGCGCGGGCCGTTCGCACTCGCTGGCGATGGACCTGTTCGACCAGCACGCCAGCATGCAGAGCACCGGCCAGTGGCGCTTCACCCCACCCACCCACGTGGTGGCCGCGCTGGCCGAAGCGGTGATGCAATTCGTGGAAGAAGGCGGCCAACCGGCGCGGCTGGCCCGCTACCGCGACAACTGCGACACGCTGCTCGCGGGCATGCGTGCACTCGGCTTCCAGCCCTTCCTGAAGCCTGAATTGCAAGCGCCCATCATCGTCACCTTTCATGCGCCGGCCGACCCGCGCTACGACTTCAAGACTTTCTATCTGGCGGCCCGGCAGCGCGGCTTCATCCTCTACCCTGGCAAGCTGACGCAGGTCGACACGTTTCGCGTCGGCTGCATCGGTGCCATCGGCAGCAACGAGATGCGCCAGGCGGTGAACGCGGTGGCCGAGGCGCTGCGCGAGATGGGCATCGCCAGCGGCGCACCCTCGATCTGAAAACCCAGCGGAGACCAGAACCATGGCCACACGACCCAAGGAACATCCCGCCCTGAAGGCCGTTCGCCAGTCGGGCACCGGCAAGGTGAAGGTGGCGGTGAGCGACATCGACGGCGTGCTGCGCGGCAAGGTGCTGCATGTCGACAAGTTCTTCGGTGCCACGCAGCCGCACCCCGCGGGCGGCTTCGGCTTCTGCGACGTGGTGTTCGGCTGGGACAGCTCCGACACCTGCTACGACAACGCCACGCTGACCGGCTGGCAGCACGGCTTTCCCGACGCGCTGGCGCGACTCGACCTGGACACCTTCCGCAGCGTGGGCTATATGGCCGGCACATTAGGGAAACAGG
>JANNEI010000256.1:0-2876 GCA_031378565.1 Burkholderiales bacterium | reverse complement strand
GTGAGCTGGTAGCCGAACGCGATGACGGCGTAAATCATCCCCAGCGCGATGCCGCTGAAGATCAGTTGGGTCAGGATTTGCATGACGACTCTCGTGGGGTGCCGCGGGGCTGCGTGCGCGTGGCGGCGGAGTGGGGCGCGGGGACGCTGCCCTCAGGATGCAGCGCCGCCCGGGACCAGCTGGGCGGCGCTGACTCGACGCGTGCCTTACTTCTTGACGCGGATCTCAGACGCCTTCTTCTGGTCGTCCGGATAGGCGTACACCACGCGCTGGCCCTTGACCTCGCCGAACACCGGAATGTTGGCCGTAATGGCTTCGTGGTCGGTCTTCGAGAATGGCTTGTTGTACGTCGTAACAACGCCTTCGACCGGCGTCTTCAGGTCTTCGAGCGCGGCCTTGATCTTCGGACCGTCGGTGCTACCTGCCTGCTTGATCGCAGTGGCCAGCAGGTACACCGAGTCGTAACCTTGGGCGGCGGAGACGGGTGAATCCATGCGCGCGTTCTTCGGGTTGAAGGTCTTCAGGTAGCTGATGATGAACGACTGGCGCTTCGGCGTGGTCGGCTCCTGGATGAAGGTCTGCGGCATGCGCGCGCCTTCGCCGCCGGGGCCGGCGTTGTCGATGAAGTTGGCCATCGACAAGGTCCAGCTGCCAATCATCGGCACCTTCCAGCCGAGCTTGGTCATGCCGTTGGCGATTTGCGCCAGTTCGGGGCCGATGGCGTAGGTCAGCACGGCTTCTGCGCCGGCTTCCTTCGCCTTCAGCAACTGCGCGGTCATGTCCACATCCTTGATGTTGAACTTCTCGACAGCCACCGGCTTGATGCTTTTGGCAGCAAGCGCCTTTTCCAGGTCTTCGCGACCGAGCTGGCCGTAGTTGGTGGAGTCGGCCAGGATCGCGACCTTCTTGAAGCCCCGGCGGGTGATCGCTTCTTCAACGATCATCGGTGCCTGGATGCTGTCGTGCGCCGAGTTGCGGAAGATGTAGTTGTCGGGGTCCTTTTCGAACTGCTTGGTGATGACCGAGCCGGTGGCCACGTTGTTCATCACCGGAATCTTGGCTTCCTGGAAGAAGCGCTGCGAGGCAAGCGCCACACCGGTGTTGATATAGCCCACCGTCGCGGTGACTTTTTCCTTGTTGATCAATTCCTGGGCAATCTGCACGCCGCGTTCGTTCTTGGCTTCGTCGTCGCGCTCGACCAGCAGCAGTTGGCGGCCGAGCACGCCGCCGGCCTTGTTGATTTCATCGGTTGCCAAGCGCACGCCGTCGCGCATGCTGACGCCCATCGACGACGAGCCGCCGGTGAAGGGGCCGGCCACGCCGATCTTGATCGGGTCGGCGGCCAGGCTAAGGCTGCTCAGGCTGATCAGTGCGGTGGCGGTGGCGATTTGAGTGATACGGAACATCGAATGTCTCCTGCGGTTGAAGTGGCGCGGCGCGCGCAGGCCCTGACCGGGACCGCTTGCGACGGTGACCGAGTGTCCCTGCTCGCGCCGCGCCGCGCATGCGCATCACTGCGTGGACAGGCTGCGTAGTTGTGCATACGGGAAAACGAGGTGATGCGTTGCCAGGCTGCGCGCCACGCGCATCACAATCGCGACATGAGGTTGAAGTCGAAAATTCTCTCGCTGGCGGTCGCGCCGTTGTTGCTGGCGATCGCCGTCATCGGTGGCTTGCTGGTGGTCGAGACACAGCGGCTCGAACGCCAGCAGGCACAGGTGCTGGAAGAGACACTGCTCAACACCAAGCGCGAAGAGTTGCGCAGCTACATCGAGCTGGCGTTGACATCGATCGAGCACCTGTACGGTGCCGGCCGCGACGACGAGGCCGCAAAGGAGCAGGCCAAGGCCATCCTGTCGAGCATGAAGTTCGGTGACGACGGCTACTTTTTCGTTTACGCGAACGACGGGCTGAACCTGGTCCACCCGCGCATGCCCGACCTGGTCGGCCAGAACCTGTGGGACATGCACGACACGAACGGCACCTATGTCATTCGCGAACTGATCGCGCGCGCGAAGGAAGGCGGCGGGTATCAGCGCTATCTGTGGCCGAAGCCTTCGACCGGTCGCATCGAACGCAAGCTCGGCTACTCGGTCGAGTTGCCGCGCTGGGGCTGGATGCTGGGCACCGGCATCTACCTCGACGATGTCGATGCGGCGGCCGCGCGGCTGCGCGGCAACCTGCTGGCCAGTGCACGCGAGACGCTGATCGGCCTGGCCACGGTGGCGGTGGTGGCCGCGCTGGCGGTGTTCGCCGGTGGCGTGGCCTTGAACATCAGTGAGCAGCGCCAGGCCGACCGCAAGCTGAAGGCGCTGGCGCACCGCGTGGTCAGCTCGCAAGAGGACGAACGCACGCGCGTTTCGCGCGAGCTGCACGACCACATCTGCCAACTGCTGGTGTCCATCAAGTACCGCTTCGAGCTGGTCGGCCACCGGCTGGCGCATCCCGGTGATGAGCCGGTGACCACGCTGGCGCCGGAGATCGCGGCGCTTTCCAAGGCCATCGGCGAAGTGCGGCGCATCTCGCACGACCTTCGGCCGGCACTGCTCGACGACTTGGGCCTACCCGCAGCGCTGCAGCACATCGGCGACGAGATCGCGCAGCGAAGCGGCTTGGCGGTGCGCGTGATCCCACAGGTTCGGGCTGAGCAACTGCCCGAGCTGCAAGCGGTGAGCCTGTTCCGGGTCGCACAGGAAGCCCTGCGCAACGTGGAGCGGCATGCGCGCGCGCAGCACGTGGACATCCGGCTCGACGACTCCGGTGACAAGCTCGAACTGCGCATCACCGACGACGGCTGCGGCTTCGACGTCAACACCATGGAGCAAAGCAAGGACCGCGGCATCGGCCTGACCAACATGCGCGAACGCGTGGAGCGC
>JANNEI010000225.1:0-9350 GCA_031378565.1 Burkholderiales bacterium | reverse complement strand
CATTGCGCAATTGAACGGCAAGAACGTGGCCACCACCACCGGCACCACCTCGGTTCAAACGCTGCGCAAGAACGAGCGCGCAACCGGTGTCGACTTCAAGGAGATCTTCGGCAAGGACCACGCCGACAGCTTCCTGCTGCTGGAGTCGGGGCGTGCCGATGCGTTCGTGATGGATGTGCCATCCTGGCCGGCAACATCGCCAAGGCCAAGAACCCGGCCGACTTCAAGATCGTCGGCGAAGTGCTGTCGGTCGAGCCCATCGCCATCATGATGCGCAAGGACGATCCGGCTTTCAAGAAGGCCGTCGACGACAGCATCAAGAACATGATCAAGTCCGGCGACATGGCCAAGCTGTGGGACAAATGGTTCCTGCAGCCGATTCCGCCGACCAACACCAAGGTCGGCCTCGCGGTCAGCGAGTCGACCAAGACCGCCTGGGCCACACCCAACGACAAGCCGATGGAAGACTACGCCAAGAAGTAAGAACCCAACGGCCTGAGGTAAGCCCTAGCGCCCGGCGGCGCGATGTTTGCTTACAGTCGGACAGGGCGCGATGTGGAGCTCTTTCACATCGCGCTTTTTCATTCGCCCTCGCGGCAGGCTGAACACAAACACAGGAGCAGGCCTTGGGCAGCAAATGGGACTGGCAGGTTTTCCTGCAAGACACGGGAGGCGGTCGCAACTACATCGAATGGTTGATGTCGGCCTGGGGCTGGACGCTGTCGGTGGCGGTGTGCGCCTTGGTGGTGGCGCTGACGGTCGGCTCGTTGATGGGCATCTTGCGAACCGCGCCGAACAAGTGGCTGGTGCTGATCGGCGATGCCTGGACCGAGCTGTTCCGCAACATCCCGCTGCTGGTGCAGATCTTTCTCTGGTACCACGTGATCCCGGGCATCTTCAAGTCCCTGCAGGCCGTGCCTAGCTTCATCCTGGTGGTGTTCGCGCTGGGCTTCTTCACCTCGGCGCGCATCTCCGAGCAGGTCAAGGCTGGCATCCAGGCACTGCCCAAGGGCCAGCGCTACGCCGGCCTGGCGATGGGCCTGACCCTGCCGCAGACCTACCGCTACGTGCTGCTGCCGATGGCATTTCGCATCGTCATTCCGCCGCTCACGTCGGAGTCGATGAACATCGTCAAGAACTCGTCGGTAGCGTTCGCGGTCAGCATCGCCGAAATGACGATGTTCGCGATGCAGGCGGGCGAAGAAACCTCGCGCAACATCGAGATCTATCTCGCCGTGACGGCGCTGTATTTCGTCTCGGCCTTCGCCATCAACCGCATCGCCCTCGTGATTGAAAACCGCGTTCAGGTGCCCGGCATGATCGGGGGCGTGAAATGATGAGCCCCCACGTCGCTTTGCTCCTGCCCCCCGAGACCAGGAGGGGCTCCCACGTGGCCCTTGAGACGCAGGCCCCTTTGGGACGGCCCGGCAGGAGGCCTGAATGATCCTCGACTTCAGCTTCCTGAACTGGGGCGTCGTCTCCAGCTTCATCCTCAAGGGCCTGTTCTTCTCGATCCAGCTCACGCTGATCGCGATGGTCGGCGGGGTTTTGCTGGGCACACTGCTGGCGCTGATGCGGTTGTCGGGCAAGAAGTGGCTGGTGCTTCCGGCCGCGGCCTACGTCAACACGCTGCGCTCGATCCCGCTGGTGATGGTGATCCTGTGGTTCTTCCTGCTGATCCCGCTGCTGATCGGGCGGCCGATGGGGGCCGAACTCAGCGCCATCATCACCTTCACCGTGTTTGAGGCGGCCTACTACTCCGAGATCATGCGGGCCGGCATCCAGTCGGTGCCCAAGGGCCAGGTGTTCGCGGGTTATGCGGTGGGCATGACATACGCGCAGTGCATGCAACTCATCGTGCTGCCGCAGGCCTTTCGCAACATGCTGCCGGTGCTGATGACGCAGACCATCATCCTGTTCCAGGACACGTCGCTGGTCTATGCCATCGGTGCCTACGACCTGCTCAAGGGTTTCGAGATCGCCGGCAAGAACTTCAACCGCCCGGTCGAGACCTATCTGGTCGCCGCCGTCGTCTACTTCATCATCTGCTTCAGCCTGTCGATGCTCGTGCGCCGGCTGCAAAAGAAGATCGCCATCATCCGATAAAACGGCTCTTCAGCACTTCACTCCTTCCCCTCCCGGGGGAAGGCCGGGATGGGGGCCACGCGCCGCCCCACAAGGACATCAAATGATCGACATCAAAAACGTTTCCAAGTGGTACGGCAGCTTCCAGGTGCTGACCGATTGCACGACCACCATCAACAAGGGCGACGTGGTCGTGGTCTGCGGCCCCTCGGGCTCGGGCAAGTCCACGCTGATCAAGACGGTGAACGCGCTGGAGCCGATCCAGAAGGGCGACATCGTGGTCGACGGCGTCTCGATCAGCGACGCGAAAACAGACCTGCCCAAGCTGCGGGCTCGGGTCGGCATGGTGTTCCAGAACTTCGAACTGTTCCCGCACCTCACCGTGACCGAGAACCTGACGCTGGCGCAGATGAAGGTGCTGAGCCGCAACGGCGATGACGCCAAGGTCCGCGGCCTGAAGATGCTCGACCGCGTCGGCTTGATGGCGCACAAGGACAAGTTCCCAGGCCAGCTCTCGGGTGGCCAGCAGCAGCGCGTGGCGATTGCCCGCGCCCTCAGCATGGACCCGATCGTGATGCTGTTCGACGAGCCGACCTCGGCGCTCGACCCCGAGATGGTCGGCGAGGTGCTCGACGTGATGGTGCTGCTGGCCAAGGAGGGCATGACGATGATGGTCGTCACGCACGAGATGGGCTTCGCGAAAAAGGTGGCTCATCGGGTGATCTTCATGGACGCCGGCAAGATCGTCGAGGACTGCAGACGAGACGATTTTTTCGGCAACCCGGACGCGCGTTCGCCGCGGGCCAAAGAGTTCTTGTCGAAGATTCTTCAGCACTGATCCATCGCCGCAACGCACCACCGCGGGCGCTGACATGGGCAGCAACGACGTTCCCACCCTGAGCGGTGCCTTTGCGCCGGTCGACCGTGAGACCGTGGTCACCGACGCACTGGAGATCGAAGGCGAGGTGCCCGCCGACCTGAACGGCCTGTACGTTCGCAACGGCCCGAACCGCCGCTTCGAGGCACCCGGGCGCTATCACTGGTTCGACGGCGACGGCATGCTGCACGCGGTGCGCTTCGACCGCGGCCGGGTCGAATACCGCAACCGCTGGGTGATGACCGACGGCTTGCAGGAAGAAGTGGCAGCGGGCCAGGCGCTGTGGCAAGGCATCAAGGACCCGCCGCGCCGCAGCCGCCCCGGGTCGCCACCGACAGCGCCGATGAAGAACACGTCGAACACCGACGTGAAGTATTTCGGCGGCAGCCTGATCTCGATGTGGTACCTCGGCGGCGACGTGTACCGCTGCGACCCGCACGACCTGCGCACGCTGGGCAAACTCGGCACCGACCCTCGGCTGGCCGGCGTGCCGATCTCGGCCCATTCACGCGTCGACGAGCGCACCGGCGAGTTGATGTTCTTCGCCTACGGCACAACGCCGCCCTACATGTGGTACGGCGTGCTCGACCGGCACGGCGAACTGAAGACGCTCATCCCGGTGCCGCTGCCGGGACCGCGCCTGCCGCACGACATGGCGATCACGCCCAACCACAGCGTGCTGCACGACCTGCCGCTGTTCCAGGACGCCGATGCGCTGGCCGCAGGCCGCCACAAGCTGAAGTTTCACGCCCACATGCCAGCCCGCTTCGGGGTGGTTCCTCGCCACGGCAGCACCGAACAAGTCCACTGGTTCGAGGCCGAGCCGACCTACCTGTACCACGTGTCGAACGCGTGGGAAGAAGACGACGGGCGTGGCGGCATCGAGATCGTCATGACGGGCACGCCGTTTCGCATCCCGCGCGATGCGCAAGGCCGCCTCGACGCCGACGCCGTGCCGCGCCTGACCGCCAACCTGGTGCACGACTTCACCTTCCACGAATGGCGCTTCAACCTGCGCACCGGGCAGACCCGCGAGCGCGTGCTGGACGACATCGTGAACAGCGAATTCCCTGTCATCAACAGCTGGATGCAGGGACACAAGACGCGCTATTCATGGCACACGTTGATGGGCACTGCGCACCGAGCCGAGGAGCCGCGCTTCTGCGGCATCGTGCGCCACGACCTGCTGCGCGGCAGCTGTCAGACCTACCACGAAGGCCCGAACCGCTGGTGGAGCGAAGCGCCGTTTGCGCCGCGCGACGGCGGGCGGGCCGAGGACGACGGCTACCTGGTCGGCTTCGTGTGGGACGGCGACGCGCAGCGGTCGAAGGTGGTCGTGATGGACGCGGCCAACGTGTCGGCCGGCCCGCTGTGCCGCATCACGCTGCCGCAGCGCGTGCCGAACGGTTTTCACGCCACCTGGGTCAGCGCCGAGCGCTTGGCCCGCGGCTGTTGATGAGCGATCTTCGAGCGGCGATATTCCCGAGGCTCACTGCGACTTGAACGTGAAGCTGATCCGGTGCTCTCGCGCCGACGGTATCGGCGCGTAACGCCAGCCTTGCACCGCGCGCAGGACGCTGCGGTTCAAACGCGAGTTGCTGCTGGCCACCACTGCGAGTTTGCCGACCTCGCCGTTCGGGCTCACCGTGAACGCGACCACCACCTCGGCCCGGCCGAACTGGCTGTCGAGCAGGTCGGCAGGGAACTGCGGTTCCGCGCCCTCCAGCAGCGTGAGTGGCGGCGGTTCCTGGATCGCCAGCAGCGCCGCCGGGCCGGCAGGTTCCGGCACCAGGGCACGAGCGGTCTCGACGGCGGGCGCGCCGCGTGCCGGTGAAAGTGCGGGTGCGGGTGCGGACTCCGGCGGGACGGCCTTGTCGACCGCAGGTGCAGTCAGCGTGGCAATCGACGCGGTGGGCGCTGTGGCGGCATTCGATTCGACCGCGGCCGGCACGGTCTGCGATGCCTCGGCCAGCGGCGACAGTTTGGGAGCGTCCGCCACCACCGTCTCGATGGACGCCGCGGCGGGTGCTGCTTTTCTCACGACGCGCCTGGCGCTGTCGTCTTCTCTCGGCGCTGGCGGTCTGGCCTTCACCGGCTGGCTCTCGATGATGACCTTGTACGGTGAGCGGGCCTGCCGTTTCACCCAGTCGGGGAGCTTGCTTTCATCGACGACGGGTGGCGCGGGCGCTGCGGGAGCGGCTGGCGCGGTCTGCGCGAATGCGCAGCAGGTCAGCCACATGCCGAGACCGCCGAAGAGCCATCGCTGAGCAGAAACCATGTTTTGATCCGCGGCTGCAAGGTCCGTGTGCCCGGGTACGGCACAGGTGTTGTGACGAGAAGGCCGCGGGTAGCAGCCCTGTGAAAAGCTGCGCAAGTCTAATGCCGGTTTGTGCCGCGTGACAGCGGGTTGTGGACGCCTCACGCACAAATCGAAGACCGGGCGTGACGCTGTTAACGGCGCTTCGTTCAGGGAGAGGGTCGGGCCGGCGCGGGCGACAATGCGGGCGATGAACCCGAGCGACTCACTGACCCTCACCCGCCCCGACGACTGGCATCTGCATGTGCGCGACGGTGTCGGCATGGCGGCCGTGGTGCCGCACACGGCGCGGCAATTCGCGCGCGCGGTGATCATGCCCAACCTCAAGCCGCCGATCACCACCGCCGCGCAGGCCGTGGCCTATCGCCAGCGCATCCTTGGCGCGGTACCTGCGGGCCTGCGCTTCGAGCCGCTGATGACGCTGTACCTCACCGACCAGTTGCCCGCCGATGAAATTCTGCGGGCGGTCGACGCCGGCGTGGTGGCCGTCAAGCTGTACCCCGCCGGGGCCACCACCCACAGCGACGCGGGCGTGACCGATTTGCGCCAGACCTACCGCACGCTGGAAGCGATGCAGCGCGCCGGCATGCCGCTGCTGGTGCACGGCGAAGTGACCGACCCGGACATCGACATCTTCGACCGCGAGGCGGTCTTCATCGACACACAACTGATTCCGTTGCGGCGCGATTTTCCGGCGCTGAAGATCGTCTTCGAGCACATCACCACGCTGGAGGCGGCGCAGTACGTGGCCGGGGCCGAGGTGAACACCGCGGCCACCATCACCGCGCACCACTTGCTCTACAACCGCAATGCGTTGTTCATCGGCGCGGGTGGGGCGGCTGCGCTGCGTCCGCACCACTACTGTCTGCCGGTGCTGAAGCGCGAGAAGCACCGGTTGGCGCTGCTGGCGGTGGCCACATCGGGCAGTCCAAAATTCTTCCTCGGCACTGACAGCGCGCCGCACGCGTCGCACCTGAAAGACACGACCGGCTGCGCTGGCTGCTACACCGCCTTGTCGGCACTCGAACTGTATGCAGAAGCCTTCGATGCGGCGGGCGCGCTGTCGCGGCTGGAATCATTTTCCAGCTTCAACGGCGCTGACTTCTACGGCCTGCCACGCAACACCGAGCGCGTGACGCTGAAGCGCGAACGCTGGACCCAGCCTGAGTCGCTGCCCTTCGGCGACGCCCAACTCAAGCCGCTGCGTGGCGGCGAAACCCTGGCCTGGAAACTCGCATGAACACACAACAACGCGTGATGCTGCTGATCGACGCCGACAACGTCTCGGCCGATGTGATCGACCAGGCCGTCGAACGGGTACATGCCGAGCACGGTGCCATCCATGTGCGGCGCGCCTACTGCACCGCCGAGTCGGCGCTGGCGAATCTGAAGTTGTTCAAGGCGCACTCGATCCGCCCCATCGTCAACCTGTCGACCGGCAAGAATTCCACCGACATTTCGCTGGCCGTCGATGCGATGGACCTGGTCGTCGCCGAGCGGCCGCAGGTGGTGGTGATCGTCTCCAGCGACTCCGACTTCGCCCCGCTGGTGATCCGGCTGCGCGAGAAAGGCTGCCGTGTCGAAGGCATCGGCCAATTGGGCAAGACGGGCGACGACTCGAAGCCGGTGTACGACCGATTCGTTGACATCGAGCACCGCAAGTCGCGGCCCGCCGAAGGTTCGCCGACCCGACGTGCCGCGCCGCGTGGCCGCGCGCGAGCCGCCGCCGTCGAAGCCGTCGCCAACCCGGTGCCGCAAGCCCAGCCACCGCGCCAGCGCCAGGCCCGGCAGCCCGCCAAGCCACGTGCGGCGGCGACGACTGCACCGATACCTCAGCCCTCGCGGCAGACGCTGCCCGCTGACTTGCAGCGCATCATGGACGTGCTGCCCGAGCTGAAGGGCGGTGCCCCGCTGCAGCTCGGTGTGGCCGCCGAGCGCCTGCGCTCCGAGGGCCTGCTGGCCAAGAGCGCGCCGTCGACCAAGCTGTTCAAGAAGTACCCCGACTGGTTCGTGCTGACCCCCGAGCGCGCGCCCAACCGGGTTCAATACCGCGGACCGGCACAGGGTTGAGTTCGACCGCCGCCGCCCTGATCGCTGCGGCGGGTCTCACCGATGCGGGGTCGCCGTGGCTCGCGCCCTACCGCGAGGTGGCATTGCGAATCGCGAGTTGCTGTGTTGTTGATGCGCCTCTGGCTGACACGCTGAATGCGGCGCTCGCGTTGCAGCCGGAGGTGCACCTTGCTGCCGGCCCGCTGCGCTTCGTGCCGCAGCAAGAATTGCCCGACGGCGAAGCCTACGAAGCCTTCATCGCACGCACGGGCAGCGTGCCCACACGGGACAACCTGCACGACCTGTTCAACGGTCTGGCGTGGTTGCAATTCCCGCAACTCAAGCGCCGGCTGAACGAACTTCAGGCGCAGCAGTTGCATCGAGCCGGTGTCAGCAGCACGCGAGGTGCGGTGCGTGATGCGCTGACCCTGTTCGACGAGAACGCCGCGCTGTGGCAGGCCCCCGCAGTGCTGGTCGATGCCTTGCGGCAACGCGACTGGCGCGCGCTGTTCATCACCCACCGGCCGGGATGGCAGGACGCGCGGCTCACCTTGTTCGGCCATGCGCTGATGGAAAAGCTGACGCGGCCGCGCAAGGCGATCACCGCACACGTGTGGGTGCTGCCTGAAGGTGTCGATGCGCAAGCGCATTTGGTCGAGCTGCTGACGCCCGCACTGCTGGCCAGCAAACCGCACCTGCCGCTGCCCGTGCTGGGCGTGCCCGGCTGGTGGGCGGCGAACGAATTGCCGACGTTCTACGACGACGCCGCGGTGTTTCGGGCGGTGCGAGAGACACGCGGGACACGCGGGGGATAATCGCGCCGTGAAGCAAGCCAGACCGCCGCTGGTGCACCAACCCGAAAGGGCGCACTGGAGGAAGGTCCGGACTGCACAGGGCAGCGCAGCAGCTAACGGCTGTCCACCGCGAGGTGAGGATCAGAGCAACAGAGACGAGTCGATGCGGGGCTCCCAACGCGGGTGTTCTGTCAGCCGCCGGCGCAAGCCGGTGCCCGATGCGGCTTGCCGCGGCGGGTCGGGCGCAAGCCCGAAGCTGCAGCCACCCAATGAGGGACGAAGTCGCGCATTGGGTGAAACGGGCAATCTCTGCGCGCAGCAACACCAAATAGGCCAGCGTGAACGGTGCGGGCGACCGCGTTCGTTTCGAAGTGTGGCTCCGCACAAGCTGGCGGGTAGGTGGCACCG
Organism: Burkholderiales bacterium; assembly: GCA_031378565.1. Classification (GTDB taxonomy): domain Bacteria; phylum Pseudomonadota; class Gammaproteobacteria; order Burkholderiales; family Burkholderiaceae_C; genus JANYJJ01. The sequence goes on along the minus strand of JANNEI010000225.1, from coordinate 820 downwards.
AGCCGTGCAGCGATGCACGGCCCAGAGGAATGGCGGTCACGTCTTCGACCTTCGCAAGAAGGCCGGGACGCACAGAATCCGGCCTATCGGCTTGCTTCACACTTTTCATTCGGCTTGTCGTGCCCTCACCCCAACCCTCTCCCCCGAGTACGCGGGAGAGGGAGCCATTCTTCCTCCCTTTCCTTCCGGGAGAGGGTTGGGGTGAGGGTGAAGTTGAACAGGTCGGTCACACGCTCGTTGAAGCAGAAAGCTCATCGCTTTGAACCCAGATTCCCACACCCTCTGGCGCGCTCCGCGCTGGGCCCTGGCCGTGCTGCTGGCCTGCCTGGGCATGCTGGGTCCGTTCTCGATCGACACCTATCTGCCGGCCTTCACCGGCATTGCCCAATCCATCGGTGCCACGCCGGTGGAGATGCAGCAGACGCTGTCGGCGTATCTGTTCGGCTTCGCGGTGATGAACCTGTTCCACGGCGCGCTGTCGGACAGCCTGGGACGCCGCCCGGTGGTGCTGTGGGGTGTGGCGATGTTCACGCTGGCGTCGGCCGGTTGCGCGCTGTCGCAGAGCATCGGGCAGCTGGTGTTCTTCCGCGCGATTCAGGGCATGTCGGCGGGGGCCGGCATCGTGGTGTCGCGCGCTGTCATCCGCGACATGTTCCCACCCGCCGACGCGCAGCGCGTGATGTCGCAGGTCACCATCTACTTCGGCGTGGCACCGGCCATCGCGCCGATGGTCGGCGGCTTCCTGTTCATCCATTCCAGCCACAGCACTGCACCAATGGCGGTCAGGAACCAGAAGATGGCGTGCCAGTTGGAATGGATG
>JANNEI010000170.1:0-1973 GCA_031378565.1 Burkholderiales bacterium | reverse complement strand
CCCGGTGCCTGCGCCAGCACGTGGACCAGCTGCGCCTCGCTGTACTGGGCGGCCTTGCCGGTGCGCACCAGGTGCGTCAGGCAACCGGCGGCGGCACCCGCCAACAGGTCGCGCAGCGAATCGCCCACCACAGCCACATCTTTCAGGTGCAGGCCGTAGCGCTCGCCGACCTGAAGCATCAGGCCCGGCCGCGGCTTGCGGCAATCGCACAGGTCTTCGGGCGTGTGCGGGCAAAAGAACACCGCGTCGATGCGCCCGCCCTGCTTGGCGAGCATCTGGTTCATCTTCAGGTGCATGGCGTTGAGGGTCGACATGTCGAACAGCCCGCGCCCCAGGCCCGACTGGTTGGTGACCACCACCGTGTGCCAGCCAGCGTGGTTGAGTCGCGCGATGGCTTCGAGCGCGCCCGGGATCGGCACCCATTCGTCCGGCGACTTCACGAAGTCGTCACGGTCTTCGTTGATGGTGCCGTCGCGGTCGAGGATGATGAGTTTCAGGGCGGTCATGCGGTGGCCTCTTGCGCTCGGCGTCTGGCCCAGGCGATGTAGTTGTCGATGGGCAGTGTTGTCCGATCAAGGGCATTCAACCGCTCCTCAAGGCGATTCGCTTCGTCGGCCCGCTCAGGGTGCATCGAAGGGTACAGATCGACTTCGTTCGACAACAACAATTCGGCCGGCGCGTCGGGATAGGGCAACAGTACCGCTTGACTTCCGATGACCACGAAACATGAGTCGGTCGTGATGCTCGCCGATGCACGAAGAACGTGCTCCAGCTCTTGCCTCTTCATGCGGTTTCGCGAACGGGAGCAACTTGTCGCGAATCCCGCAGCAACTGATTCCGCTCCTGGGTAGAAATGAGGCGACCGAGTGGCGACACACTGCGCAGCGTGTTTGCATGATCGGTAGGGTTGCACACGGCAAGCTCGACAGCATCAACACCTTGTCGAAGAAGCCGGTCCCATTCGTCCCAGTACGGGCCGCAGTGAACAGGCCCACCTGCTTGATCACGCCATCTGCGAATCACGGCCAGGGCCTCCTGTAAACGCTCAGGGCGCTCGCGCAAACGCATCACCGCCAGCCGGTGTGCGGCCAGCGAGAACACATTGATTTGCGCTTGGCGATCCATGGATGTCGATTATCCGCGCCCGATTCTCATGACGCCAGCTTCGACAAGTCGGCCACGCGGTTCATCTCACTGTGCAGGTCTTTCAGCAGCCACAAGCGATTATTTCGGAGCGCGGGCTCATCGGCATTCACCATTACTGCTTCAAAGAAGCCGTCGACTGCTGATCGAAGTCCCGCCAGTTCACGCAGTGCCCGGGCATAGTCTCCGCGTGCGAAATGGGTTCGGGCCAGCGCGCTGACCTTGTCCATTGCCGCATGCAGTTCCTTCTCGGCCGACTCCACCATCTCGCCCGCAGAGAACGCACCCACCGGCGCATCCGACTTCTTCAGGATGTTCGTGATCCGCTTATTGGCTGCCGCAAGGGAGGCTGCTTCCGGTAGCGCGGTGAACTCACGGACGGCCGCCAGACGTTGTGCCACATCGGCAAGTTTTGGGGGATGCAGTGATAACACGGCATCGACCTCTTGAACGCTGTAACCCTCGTCGCGCAGGCTGCCTGCGAACCGCTCGTACATGAAGGCGGTGAGGGCGTTGAAGCCTTGACCAGTCACGTCGTTGAAGGGCTGCTCCGCAAAGCGTATGGCCTCACTCAATGGCAAATCGAGCTTTTTCTCTACCAGCATTCGAATGACACCGAGTGCTTGCCGCCTGAGAGCAAACGGGTCCTTGTCTCCCGTCGGCATCTGGCCGATGCTAAACATCCCGACCAACGTCTCAAGCTTGTCCGCCAACGCCACAACGACGCCGGTCATGTTGCGCGGCAATTCGTCGCCCGCGAATCGCGGCTTGTAGTGATCCTCGATCGCCAAGGCCACCTCGTCACTCAAGCCGTCGTGCTGCGCGTAGTA
>JANNEI010000143.1:0-1516 GCA_031378565.1 Burkholderiales bacterium | reverse complement strand
GATTTCCAGTGAGCGGCGAAAGCCTTGTTGAAGTCGGCGTACAGCTCGCGGGTCGGGTCGTACGAGACGTTGAGCAGGGTGATGTCCTTCGCCGGGACCGCGAGCGCCGTGGCGCTCAAGCTCAGGGCCAGCAAGGCGTAGCGGGCGAATTTGTGGGCTGACATGAGACGGGCTGCGTGTGCATGTTTGATGAGCGAGCATCAAATGCTAGACAGCGCAGACCGACTTGAGAACGAAGCATTCCGAGCTTGCATCCTCGGTTTGCGGATAACGCGCAGACCGATCGTGCCGGCCTGTTGTGGTGGGAACTTTCCTAGCCGTTGGACACGTCGCGCAGCAAGTCCACGTACGCGCGAGCGACGAGTTGTGACGGCTGCACATTCAGACGTACGAGCAGGTTGTGCGCCTCGGCCGTGCCGCACTGCGCGTCCTCGCCATCGTGCAACACCACCTCCAGTTCCAGGAAATCACCCAGGCCATCAACGCGGTCCAGGTGCACGCGGGTGCGACCGACCAGGAACAGCGTGCGCTGCTTGAGGACGCGGCCGATGACGCCGAGCGCGCGGCTCAGGGTGTGGCGCAGTGCATCGGGGTCGGCCACCGGCGCGATCGAGTAGTCGGAGGTTTTCGGCCCGCACTCGTCGGGGCGTTGGTAGGCGATCAGCTCGCCGTGGCCATCGGCGAACACCCGCAGCTTCAGGCGGCCGGTGGTGCAGGCAAAGAACGTGTCGTCCTGCGCGATCAGCTCCGGGCCGTGATCTGCCAGTGCGCGCAGCAACGGCAGCAGCGCATCGGTGCTTTCCAGACGTGCCTTGATTTCGACGTTGCGGGCCACGCTGCCTACGACCGGAACAACCGCGAATATTGCGACTCGTGCTGCGCCGACAGGATCGCCAGCATCGGCGTGAAAGCTTGGCGCTCGCTGTCCATCAAGGCCTTCGCGTGGTCGACCGCGGCGGGAATGTCGGCGCGCAGCGCAGCCAATATTCGCTGGCCGGCGCTCTGCCCCAGCGGCACCGATTTCAGCGCGGCCTGCACCATGTTCTCGGCCCAGCCGAAGGCGAAGCTCAGCATGGCTTCATGGCGCGGTGCGCCGGTGTCCACCGCGGCCAGCGCGAAGGCCACCGGCCAGGTGGGCGCGGGCTTCAAGGTGGCCAGAAAAGTCAGCGATGCGGGCCGCGCCTCATCGCCATGCCGGTTCTTCATCCACTCGACCAGCGAGCGGCCCATCTGCTCGGTTTGCTGGCGCAGCTCGCTGGTTTCGCGGGTGGTGGTGACCCAGGCGTTCAGCTCGGCGATGTGGGTCAGGTCGTTGCGTTGCCAGGCGGCGTGCGCCTTGCCGAGCACGGCCAGATCGCTGCGCGCCAGGCTCAGTTGCAACTGGCTCAACAACCAGTCGCAGGCCTGCGCTTCGGTGGCGACGCGGCCCGCTTCCACCGCCGATTCCAGCGCCTCGGAGTAGCTGAAGCCACCCACCGGCAAGGCCGGTGAGGCCAGCTGCATCAGTTGCAGCAGC
>JANNEI010000727.1:0-2235 GCA_031378565.1 Burkholderiales bacterium | reverse complement strand
GAAGCGAAGGACCTGCGAAGCTGTCCAGCGCAGTCGGCTCGCGAAGGCCAAGGAAGAAGCTTCGATCAACCCCGGACGTGCAGGCCTGAGCCCCGACGAAGCGAAAGACCTGCGAAGCTGTCCAGCGCAGTCGGATGTTGGCGGGCCTGGGCGCGCTGGGCTGGTTGGCACGCCGCCGCGCCTGATCACGCCGCATTCGGCCAGCAGAAATCAGAGCCGGGCCGAGCCCGGCTTTTTCCATTGCGCCCGGCGCCAGGATCGGGTTTGGCGCTAGCACACCCCAGCCGCGGCATCGAAAATCGTCGTCGATACCCGACTGAATCGCCCTTGCTTGACGCACCGCCTTCGATGCGGATACTGGCGCGTCAGACTGTGTACGCAGCACGGTTCACACCGCAGGAGCAACCGCTATGGCCGCATTGAACGTGAACGGGAAAGTGCGCGAATTCAGCGCTGAAGCGGACACCCCGCTGTTGTGGGTGATTCGTGAGCAACTCGGGTTGACCGGCACCAAGTACGGCTGCGGTGTGGCGCAGTGCGGTGCCTGCACGGTGCACATCGACGGCGTGCCCACGCGGTCTTGCGTGCGGCCCGCGTCCAGCGTCGGCGCCACCGAAAAAATCATCACCATCGAAGGCCTGTCGGCCGACGGCACGCACCGCGTTCAGAAGGCCTGGGCTGCGCTGGACGTGCCGCAGTGCGGCTTCTGCCAGGCCGGCATGATCATGGCCGCCGTCGCGCTGCTGGACGCCAAGCCGCAGCCCACCGACGCCGACATCGACGCCGCGATGACCAACATCTGCCGCTGCGGCACCTACAACCGCGTTCGCGCCGCCATCAAGATGGCCGCTGCGCAGCCCCGTGCCTGACCAGGAGCGCGCCATGATCACCACTGTCACCACCCCTGTCACCCCAACTTCGCACGGCGTTTCGCGCCGCCGGTTCCTCGGCACGTCGGCCGCCTCTGCGGGCAGCCTGGTCGTCGGCTTCCACATTCCCTTCGCGGGCGACGCGTCGGCGCAGGGCACGGACTTGCCGCCCGAAGTGAACGCCTGGGTGGTGGTGCAGCCGAACGACACGGTCGTGATCCGCATTGCCCGCTCCGAAATGGGCCAGGGCACGCTGACCGGCCTTGCGCAACTGGTGGCCGAAGAGCTGGAATGCGACTGGGCGCGCGTCACCACCGAGTACCCGACGCCGGGCCAGAACCTGGCGCGTGAACGGGTCTGGGGCAACTTCTCGACCGGCGGCAGCCGCGGCATCCGCGAGTCTCACGAGTACGTGCGCAAGGGCGGTGCCAGCGCGCGGATGATGCTGGTGCAGGCGGCCGCCGATGCGTGGCAGGTGCCCGCGGCCGAATGCCGCGCCGCCGCCAGCGTGATCACGCACGGCGCTTCGGGCCGCAGCACCACCTACGGCAAAGTGGCGGCCGCTGCCGCGAAGCTGACGCCGCCGGCGACCGTGACGCTGAAGGACCCGAAGGACTGGAAGATCGTCGGCAAGCGCGTGGCGCGGCTGGACACGAAGGACAAGTTGACCGGCGCGCAGGTGTTCGGCATGGACCTCAAGCTGCCCGGCATGTTGAACGCGGCCATCAAGGACTGCCCGGTGTTCGGCGGCAAGCTGAAGAGCTTCGATGTGGCCGCCATCCAGTCGCGGCCCGGAGTCAAGAAGGTGCTGCGCGTCGGCGACACCGCGGTGGCCGTGGTCGCCGACACCTGGTGGCGTGCCAAGAGCGCGCTGGATGTGTTGCCCATTCAGTGGGACGAAGGCCCGAACGCGCAGGTGTCCAGCGCCAGCATCGCGGCGGTGCTGAAGGCCGGGCTGGACGCCGGCGATGCGGTGGTCGGCAACCAGAACGGCGACGCGCGCGCGGCCATTGCCAGCGCGGCGCGCAAGGTCGAGGCGGTGTATTCGTACCCGTACCAGAACCACGCGACGATGGAGACGATGAACGCCACGGCGCGCTGGACCGATCAGCGCTGCGAGGTCTGGACGCCCACGCAGAACGGCGAGGCGGCGCTGGCCGCCACCGCCGACGCCGCCGGCCTGCCGCCCGCGAAGTGCGAGGTCTACAAGCTGCACCTGGGCGGCGGCTTCGGCCGGCGCGGCGCCACCGACTGGGTGCGCCAGGCGGTCGAGATCGCCAAGCAGATGCCCGGCACGCCGGTCAAGCTGATCTGGTCGCGTGAAGAAGACATGCTGCACGGCCGCTACCACCCGGTCACGCAGTGC
>JANNEI010000107.1:0-2536 GCA_031378565.1 Burkholderiales bacterium | reverse complement strand
GAGCCGTCGTAGTTGGGCGTGAAATCGACCGTGCCTTCGTCGATCTCGTCGAGCAGCAGGCGCGAGATCGGTGCCAGCCGCGCCTCGGTGTAGCGCATGGCCGCAGCGCCGTCACCGTCGCGCGAGCCGAAATTGCCCTGCCCGTCGATCAGCGGATAGCGCTGCGAAAAGTCCTGCGCCATGCGCACCAGCGCGTCGTATACCGACTGGTCGCCGTGCGGATGAAAGCGGCCCAGCACATCGCCCACCACGCGCGCGCCTTTCACCGGCTTCGGCCCCGCTGCACCGGTGAAGCCGAGGCCCATCCGCGCCATGCTGTACAGGATGCGGCGCTGCACCGGCTTCTGCCCGTCGCACACATCGGGCAACGCACGGCCCTTGACCACGCTCAGCGCGTATTCGAGATAGGCGCGCTCGGCGTAGTGGGCGAGTGAGACGGCGTCGCCGGGCAACTCGGGTGGAGCGGGTGGCGATGGTGGCGGTGGCGGCGACTCGGGTAAGTCGAACAGATCGGGTTCAGTGGTCATGAAAAAGGTTTCGCAAGCAGGGCCTCGGCCCGGCGCGCGTCAAGAAAGGTCAGCGAGGAAAGCGCTCGCGAAGTTTCAGCTTCCAGAATTTCCCGGTCGAGGTGCGCGGTATCGCATCGATCACTTCATAGCGTTCCGGCAGCTGCCACTTTGCAAAACCCTTCGCCAGCAGATGCGCCGACCAAGCGCCCGTCAGGTCGGCGAGCGGCGCATTCTGCCCGGCTTTGAGCACCACGCAGGCCAGCGGACGCTCGCTCCACTTGTCGTCGGGGATCGCGATCACGGCGGCCTCGGCGATCGCCGGGTGCGCCATCAACGCGTTCTCCAGATCGACCGAGCTGATCCATTCGCCGCCCGACTTGATGAGGTCTTTGGTGCGGTCGGTGATGCGCACGAAGCCGAGTGCATCCATCGTGGCCACGTCACCGGTGCGCAGCCAGCCGTCGGCGGTGAACTTGTCGTCGGTGACGGGCACCTCGTGGTAGCTGCCGGTGATGAAGGGGCCGCGCACCTGAATCTCGCCCATCGTGACGCCGTCCCAGGGTGCATCAACGCCGCCTTCCACACCCGCGTCGGTTCGTATGCGCACATCGACCAGCGGCACCGGCACGCCGGCCATCGCAGCGCGCTTGAAGCGTTCTTCGTCGCCCGCGTCTTTCAGTTCATTGCGCAGGTACGACACGGTGGCCAGCGGGGAGGTCTCGGTCATGCCCCAGCCCTGCACCAGCCACACGCCGTGTTTGGCGAAGGCGCGGATCAGCGCCTCGGGCACTGCCGCGCCACCCACCAGAGAACGCAGGCCGGCAGGCATCTTCCAGCGGCCGGGCTGCGTGGTCAGTGCCGCATCGAAGGTCTGGATCAGCCCCATCCAGATCGTGGGCACGCCGAGCGCCAGCGTGGGCGGCTCCAGCTGCATCAGGTCGAGCAGATCGTCGGGGTGCAGGTGCGGGCCGGGAAACACCAGCTTCACGCCCAGCATCACCGCGCCATAGGGCACGCCCCAGCTGTTGGCGTGAAACATCGGGGTGACGGGCATCACCACGTCGGTGCCCTGCAGGCTCCAGCAGTCGGCCAGGCAACCCACCATCGTGTGCAGCACGGTGGAGCGGTGCGAATAGACCACGCCCTTGCTGCGACCGGTGGTGCCCGACGTGTAGCACATCGACACCGGGTCGCGCTCGTCGTTCGGCGCGTATTCGAAGCCGTCGGGGTCGGCGGCGTCCAGCAGTGCCTCGTAGTCGAGGAAGCCTTCTGGCACCGGTGCACCGGAGAATGAAAACACGATCACTTTTTCAAACGCGTGCAGGTGTGCGAACTGCTTGTACAGCGGCAGCAACACGTCGTCGACGATCAGGAAACGGTCCTTCGCATCGCCGGCAATCCAGCCCAGTTCATCGACGCCCAGGCGCAGGTTCAGCGTGTGCATCACGCCACCGGCCGCGGGAATGCCGAAGTAGCACTCCAGGTGCGCGTGGTGGTTCCAGCACAGCGTGGCCACGCGGTCGCCCTTGTTCAGCCCCAGCTTTTGCAACGCCGATGCCAGTGCGCGGGTGCGCCGGTGGTACTGCGCATAGGTGTGCCGCTTCAGCGATTTGTCGGGCAGGCGCGAGACGATCTCGTTGCCGCCGAAAATCTGCCCGGCCCGGTCAAGCAGGTGGTTCAGCGACAGGGGCACATCCATCATCGTGGCTTGCATGGCGATCAGTCTCCGGCGTGGGTCGAGTGGGGTTTCGATTCGATCTGGCTTCGCGCCACGTGCTCGCCTTCGAGCACCGACATCACCACCAGCGAGTCGTAGCCATCGTCGGTGCGAACGCTTTCGCGCAGCCGCCCTTCTTCGACGAAGCCTTCGCTGCGGTAAAGCGCCTGGGCCCGCGTGTTGAGCAACTTCACGTCGAGCCAGAAGCGGTGCGCGCGCAGGTCTCGAAACGCCATCTGTGTGAGCAGGCGGATGCAGCTGCGGCCCACACCCTGGCCCTGCAGGGCAGGCTGTAGCACGATGCGCTTCA